>JAUISW010000001.1:300000-505000 GCA_030434875.1 Lachnospiraceae bacterium C1.1
TCAGGTTGATAAGGCTCGTGCGCAGGGATATACAGGATATATTATTTACAGATTTGAAACTTTGCTTTCACCTTCTGCAGCAACAGAACTTACAAATTTGAAAGCCAAAGGTTGATAAAGTGAAAAAACGAATTGTAACTGTTGCATAAAACATAGCAAAAATAATTATTGATATTGTAAATGATGACACAAAAATGAACAAAAAATTAACAAAACATAGAAATGTTCATAAATTTCTCAAAAACTGTTTACAAATTTCTTTCGATGGTTTATACTTCAAATTGTTGCAGGAGTTATTCCAGCAAAATTGATTTAGAGAGCATATGTCAAAGAGACATATAATTTTAGGAGGAAAATTATTATGAGAAACAAGATTGCTATGGTTATGGTATCAGCTATGGTTGCAGCTACACTTATGATGGGTTGTGGTTCTTCTTCATCAAGCGCTTCAACAGAGGCAGCTTCAACTGCAGCAGCTTCAACAGAGGCAGCATCAACAGAAGCAGCATCAACTGAGGCAGCTTCAACAGAGGCAGCATCAACAGAGGCAGCTTCAACAGAGGCAGCTTCAACAGAAGCAACTGAGGAGGCTTCAACAGAGGCAGCTTCAACAGAGGCAACTGAGGAGGCTTCAACAGAGGCAACTGAGGAGGCTTCAACAGAGGCAGCATCAACAGAGGCAGCTTCAACAGAGGCAGCTTCAACAGAAGCAGCAAAGTAATTCGAAATTAATCGGATGTATAAAAGACCTGTGGGTAACCACAGGTCTTTTTTTCTTGCAACAATAGTGGGTTATAGTTTATTATAGTGAGAGTGCCTAAACAAAATAATTAATGAACAGGATATACAGATGATATTTAATTCAGTTGCATTTGCAGTTTTCTTTCCTATTATAGTTATCATATATTTTTTAATGCCTTCAAGGTATAGAAATGTCTGGCTATTAGGTTCGAGCTATATTTATTATATGTCCCAGGAACCATATTATTTGATCTTACTTCTGGCATCCACGATCTCAACATATTTTGCAGCTATTGGTCTGGATAAATTTCGCGGCAGAAAGTTATCTATGAGGATTACAGCAGGAATAGCGATATTTTTTAATCTTGGTCTCTTGGTATTTTTTAAATATTTTGGTTTTCTGTCGGAGATATTTAATAGTAAATCTGATTTTAAGCTGGTATTACCTGTAGGGATCTCATTTTATGTATTTCAGGTGCTTGGTTATACTATTGACGTTTATAGAGATGATATAAAAGCTGAAAGAAATTTTTTTGATTATGCACTTTTTGTGTCATTTTTTCCGCAGTTGTTGGCAGGACCCATAGGAAGAGCGGGAAAACTTTTAGTTCAGTTTAAGGAAATTCATGAATTCGAATATGAAAGAATCCGTCATGGTCTTTTTCGTATGCTGATAGGATACTTCATGAAGCTGGTAATTTCCAACCGTTTGGCTATTGTAACGGATCTTATATATGGTAATTATTCAGAATGCAGTGGATATCAGATGCTGCTTGGGACGATTGCTTATGCATTTCAGATATATTGTGATTTTGCCAGTTATTCAGCAATCGCAATAGGAGCGGCAGAAGTTCTGGGTATAAAGCTTGGAGAAAATTTCAGACAGCCATTTTTTGCTGTATCGTGTCAGGATCTTTGGAAGAGATGGCATGTTTCGTTAAATGCCTGGTTCAGGGATTATTTATATTTTCCACTTGGCGGAAGCAGGAAAGGAAAGATTCGAAAATATATCAATACTTTAATTATATTTGCAGCATCAGGACTATGGCATGGAGCTGCATGGACCTATGTCATTTGGGGATTACTTTCCGGAATATTCCAGGTTAGCGGATATATTTTAAAGCCTTTCCGTGAATTTATTATAGGAAAGATCCCGTTTAAAGGAGGATTTGCTGCTAAGAGCCGTAAGATCCTTTCAATTTTATTTACATTTATCCTCTTTTTGATCTCTCTTGTTTTCTTTAAATCGACAACGATAGAGTCAGCAATTGAAATAGAAAGAAAAATATTTACGGAATTTGATCTCTCGACTGTTTTTTCAACATCATTCTTTTCTTTGGGACTTGGAAGTCTCAACTTTATGATCTTGCTGATCTCGTTATTTTTATTGTTAGCTTATGACATTTTAAATGAGCGGACAGGAGATGCAGCAGCAAATATCTTAAAACTAACGAAAACAAAGCGCTGGGCTATATACTATCTTTTAACATTAATGATAATAGGAAGTGCAAATATAGGTGCAGCACAGTTTATTTATTTTGATTTTTAATGATTGTGAGATTTATGAGAAAGAATCTATTTAAGCTAATCAGAAAATTAATATTGATCGCAATCCCGTTGATCATAATTTCAGTATATGCGGCTTTATTTCCCATGAAATATATGGCAGTGGAATATACTATGTGGCGTGAAGAAAAAGATTTTATTAAAAACGGAGATGATCATGAGATTCTTATATTGGGAGATTCGAGGGCAAAATCAGGATTAATACCGGAAATGATGGGTGACAATATCTATAATGCTGCTATTGGTGGCGCTACACCGATTGAAATGTATTACTCAATGAAAAATTATCTTAAAAATCATGAGTCGCCAAAAGAAGTAATGATTATATTTGCGCCGTATCATTTATGTGAAGCAGATAACTGGCAGCAGACATTATATTATAACTATTTAAGCTTGCCGGAACTTGCGGAAGTTGAAAGCACAGCAATCGAAAAAACTGACAGTTCAGTGCATTATTCCGGCTGGATAACGGATATTATCTCATTCAAGCTTCGCTTACCGAATAAATATCTTGATGCGATCTATCAGGCTAAATTTATAGCTAATTACAATCATAATAGTGAAAAATATAATTCTGTAAGGGAAGATCGGGGCTATACGGAATTTGGTACGGAGAATGGAAATGATGGCCTGAATTATGAGACTCATCATGAAAGTTTTGATTATTCACCACTTGTCATTGATTATTACGACAGACTATTGAAACTATTGTCAGAAAATAAAATTAAAACAACGATCATTCAGTCTCCGATAAATAGTTCATCCGGTGAAAAGATATCTGAGGACTTCTTAGATGGTTATGATGCTTATCTCAGTGCTATAGAAGAAAGTTATCCTGATTTTACAGTTGAACATGGCCTTCCGGTCTACGATAACATCTATTTTGGAGATAACAATCATCTTAATCGAAAAGGAGCCGAAAAATTTACTGCAGAGGTGCTTTCAAGGTATATGTTTTGAACTGTAAATTACAGGAATCCGCATTTACTGCGGGTTCCGTATGATAACGAAACACAAGTGGCAAACAAGCCCGTGGCGCAGCCACATTTAAATGGCTTGTTTGCGGGATTTTTGAGGCTTTGCATCAAAAACCTATAGATTTTAAGCGGCGAATATATTTGTCAAAAGCGATTTCTTGCGGTATTATAGAATTGCTGTTCAATTTAGAACAAAAGGTTAGAAGAGGTGAGTAACAGATGAATCGTATAGTTAAAGAAATAATTGAGTGGGTCGCAGTTGTTGTTGTGGCTGTGGTACTTGCTTATTTTGTGAATCATTTTATCATAGTAAATGCAATAGTACCATCATCATCAATGGAAACAACAATAATGACCGGGGACAGGGTTATAGGAAACCGTCTGGCATATAGTTTTTCTGAACCAGAGCGTGGAGATATCATCATATTTAAGTTTCCTGATGATGAATCCAAACTTTATATAAAAAGACTTATAGGTCTTCCGGGGGAAACAGTGGAGATAAAGGAAGGCAAGGTTTTTGTTGATGGAGAGGCCTTGGATGAACCTTATCTGACAGTTACAACAGAGGGGACTTTTGGACCTTATACAGTTCCTGAGGGACATTATTTTATGCTTGGAGATAACAGAAATAATTCAGCAGATTCAAGATATTGGAATAATACATATCTGGCCAGAGAAAAGATAGTTGGAAAGGCTGTTTTTAAGTACTGGCCCGGATTTAAGGGACTGTAAAATAAACTGAAGAAGGAAGGAAATGTCATGATCTCAAAAAAAATGGAGGCTCTTGTAAAGAATAATTCTGTTATAAGGATTATGTTCGAGGAAGGCCAGCTTATGGCAAAAGAGTTTGGAGCAGAAAATGTTTATGATTTTTCATTGGGAAATCCAAACATACCTGCACCGGCGAAGGTTAAGGAATGCGTAAAGAGGCTTATAGAAGAGGAGGATCCTGTCGTATTGCATGGATATATGAATAATGCAGGATTTCCCGATGTAAGGAAAAAAGTTGCCGATTCATTGAATAAGAGATTTGACACTTCTTTTGATGAAAATAATATAATGATGTGCGTAGGTGCGGCCGAGGGGCTTAATTGCGCTTTGAAGGCAATTCTGAACCCTGGAGATGAGGTCGTTACTTTCGCACCTTATTTTGTTGAGTATAAAAATTACGTTGCAAATTATGACGGAATATTAAAAGCAGTATCACCGAATACAGATACATTTATGCCGAATATTGACGAATTCCGTTCACTTCTGAATTCAAAGACCAAGGCTGTAATAATCAATAATCCCAATAATCCATCAGGCGTTATTTATGATGAAGATACAATTAAAGAAATAACTTCGGTGATGGAAGAAAAACAGAAAGAATATGGAACTGAAATATTCCTGATAGCAGATGAGCCATACAGGGAACTTGTATATACGGAAAAAGAGGTTCCTTATCTTACTAAATATTATGATAATACTCTGGTATGTTATTCATTTTCAAAAACTCTTTCTCTTCCCGGGGAACGTATAGGATATCTTGTAGTTTCAAACGAATGTGTCGATTATGAGGATTTATTTTCGGCAGTTACAATAGCAAACAGGGTAATAGGCTGTGTAAATGCACCGTCACTTTTTCAGAAGGTTGTAGCTGAATGCTTAGATGAAAAGGCGGATATTAATTTTTATGCCAAAAACAGAGAGGCATTGCTTAATGGGCTCACAGAATGCGGTTTTGATTGCGTAAGACCTGAAGGAGCATTTTATCTATTTATGAAGACACCTACGGAAGATGAGAAGGAATTTGTTGAAGAAGCGAAAAAAGAACATATTCTTCTTGTGCCCGGATCTTCATTTTGCTGTAAGGGATATGTAAGAATCGCATATTGTGTAGACTATAAAACTATTATTAATTCGATGCCGGGATTTAAGAGGCTTGCAGAAAGGTATGGACTTAAAAAATGAGCTTTGAAGACAATATCAGAAAAGTTATTCCCTATACACCGGGCGAACAGCCGCAGAGAAAGGTGATCAAATTAAATACAAATGAGTGTCCGTATCCACCATCGGAAAAGGCTATAAAAGCCTTAAGGGAATTTGATACGGATTTATTCAGAAAATATCCTGACCCTGAATGCAGTGATCTGGTAAAAGCTTTGGCTGACTATTATAATCTGGATGAAAAACAGGTATTTGTCGGTGTGGGTTCAGATGATGTGCTCTCTATGTGTTTCCTGACTTTTTTTGCAGGAAAGAAACCGGTATTGTTCCCGGACATTACATATTCATTTTATGATGTATGGGCGGATGTATATAGAATTCCTTATGAAACTATTGCACTCGATGAAGATTTTAATATCAGGGCAGAGGATTATAAAAGAGATAACGGCGGAATAGTTATAGCAAATCCGAATGCTCCTACGGGAGTGGAAGAGCCTCTTGAAAAGATAGAAGAGATAATAAAGTCATCTCCGGATTCGATAGTGATCGTGGATGAAGCGTATGTAGATTTTGGAGTCAATACAGCACTTCCGCTTATCAATAAATATAAAAATCTTATTGTGACCAGAACAATGTCAAAATCAAGAGCACTTGCAGGTATGCGTATAGGATATGCATTTGCGGATGAAAGACTTATAAAATATCTTAATGACGTAAAATTCTCTGTTAACTCTTATACAATGAATATGCCGGCATTGACAGCAGGAAAAGCTGCAATACTTGATGATGATTATTTCAGGGAAATACGGGATAAAGTAGTCAATACCCGTGAGTGGACAAAAAAAGAGCTTAAAAGACTGGGATTCAGCTTCAGAGACTCCAAAACAAATTTTATTTTTGCAAAACATGAAAAAGCATCAGCTGAAAAACTTTTTGAAGAGTTAAAGGCAAATGATATTTATGTGAGATATTTTAAGAAAGAAAGACTTTCAGATTATCTCAGGATCTCAATAGGAACAGATGAGGAGATGAAAAGGCTTATAGAGGTGCTTGAAGGGCTCTTATAAACTGAATCTGAAAGCTGATCTTTCTGATCCATTTAGTTTCTGTTCACAGAATAAACACTTTAAAAACAAAATTTGAAAATATAATTCTGATAATCTAGAATCCATACGAGGAGTCTATTAGTGAAGACTCCGGATGGAGGATAATTATTATGAAGAAACGGAATTTAAGCAAATTAGGGATAGCAGTAAGTGCAGCAATGCTTACACTTGCAATGGTTGGATGCTCATCAACAACAGGCAGCATAGCTTCAACTGAGGTTGCAGCTGTTTCAGAAGCACCTACAGAAATGCCTTCAGAGATGCCTACAGAAGCAGCTGAAGCAGAGGGAACGGAAGTACGTGCTAAAATAGTTTCGATTGATGGAGAGACAATTACTTTAGAAACTCTTGCCGATGGAAAGATGGGCGGCAAAGATGATAAGAAGATGGGTGAAAAGCCGGATTCAGATTCTACAGAAGAGGCAGCTACAGGCGAAGCTCCTGAGGGAGCACCTAATGGAGAAGCACCAACAGGGGAAGCACCAACAGGAGAAGCACCAACTGGTGAGGCACCAACTGGTGAAGCTCCTACAGATGGAAAAGGCGGCCCCCAGGGCGGCGGTCAGGGTGGCCCCGGCGGAAATCAGAATGGAGAAAAACCTACTGGTGAGAAGCCTAGCGGCGAGCAGCCCAGCGGTGAGAAACCGAGTGGTGAGCAGCCTGGCGGTGAGAAGCCCAGTGGTGAGCAGCCTAGCGGTGAGAAACCTGAAGGTTCCACAGAGGAGGCAGCTGAGGCAGAGGGAACAGGCGAGACACTTACCCTTACACTTACAGACGCTACAGAATATAAAGATTGTACAGTTGATGATCTTGAAGCAGACACTCTTGTTGTTGTAAGCTATAATGAAAATAATGAAGTAGTTTCAATATCGCTTGCAGATGGAAAAGATGCTCCGGCTGAACCTGCAGCTGAGGAGTCAACAGAAGAGAGTTCGACTGAGGAAAGCTCAACAGAAGAAAGCACAACAGAAGAAAGCACAACAGAGGAAACAGCAGAATAATCCAGAGAGCCCGCAGTAAAATGCGGGCTCTTTATTTTTCAAACCAGTGGCGAAAAAATATATAAATGATATAATGAAAGGCATCGGAATTTTCCGGTGCCTTTTTGAATATATATATATATAAATGGAAAGAGGATGACCAATTGAAAAATGTTTTTATAAAACTGCCGGTTTATACAGGTGATGTTTCCGGAGCGGCATCGGCATTATATGAGCTTGGAGGAATGAGCGTGATCCATGATCCCTCCGGCTGCAATTCAACATACAATACCCATGACGAAATCCGCTGGTATTCTAAAGAAAGTCTTATTTTTATCTCAGGGCTTTCCGAGGTTGATGCAATAACCGGTAATGACAATAAGTTCATCAAAGATGTGCTTAATGCAGCGGAGAAGCTTAAGCCGGCATTTATTGCGCTTTTTAATTCTCCGATACCTTATATAAACGGGACAGATTTTAAGGGAATAGCAAAGATAATAGAAAATAAAAGCGGGATACCATGTTTTCATATAGAGACTAATGCAATGCATGATTACAGTGTAGGTATTTCAAACGCTTTTTATGAATACGCACGCAAATTTCTTCCGGATGAAAAAAGAGATAAAGTGTCCGAGGATAAAGATCAAAAGAAAAAAGTTAATATTATCGGAATGACCCCGCTTGATTATAGTTCAAAAAATACGTATTTAACTCTTAAGAATAAAATGGAAAAAGAGGGTTTTAAGATAATTTCCATTTGGGCAGAAGGAAGCAGCAGAGAAGAAATTCTTGCAGCTTCAGAGGCTGATATAAGCCTTGTCATATCTTCCTCCGGAATAAGAGTTGGAGAATTTTTAAGGGAAAAATATGGCATACCATATCTGACAGGTGTACCGACAGGACTTTTTGCAAAAAAAATTTTTGAAAAATTAGATAATTTTGAATTTTGCTCTTCAGAAAAACTATTTTTGTCCGATAATAAATACAGAGCTGAAACGCTTGTCGTAGGTGAAAGCGTATTATCCTTAAGTCTTGCGGCTGAATATGAGCTGGAGACCGGAAAAAAGGCAGATGTAATATCGACCACTGAGCTTGGAAATGAATATTTAAGAGATTCAGATAAGGCAATCAGGGTTGAAAAAGAGTTAATGGAAGAATTTAAGAATTATCAAATGATAATTGCTGATCCTTTATATAGAAGGATAGCACCTTCAACAGCAAAATTTATCGATATTCCGCATCTTGCATTTTCTGGGCGTTTATATCTAAAAGGTATTCCGGATTTTTTCAGTGAAAGTTTCAGTGTGGTGGATTTATGACAAATAAAGAATTGACAGATAAGCTTAAAGAGACATCTATTCTCAGTAAGGATGAGTTTAGGCAGCTGACAGGCAGCATGAATAAAGACGACGAGGAGTATCTTTATGCAGCTGCCAGAGAAGTTAAAGAAAAATATTATGGCAAAGATGTTTTTTTAAGAGGCCTTATAGAATTCAGTAATTTTTGCAAAAATGACTGTTATTATTGCGGGATAAGACGAAGCAACAGTCATGCAGAGAGATACAGGCTCAGTAAGGAAGAGATATTATCGGCTGTAGAAAAAGGATATGAATTAAGCTTTAGAACCTTTGTACTGCAGGGTGGAGAGGATTTAAGCTATAGTGATGATGATATATGTGATATTGTGAGATCTATAAAAGAGCTTTATCCGGATTGTGCAGTAACTCTTTCCATAGGTGAAAAAGAAAGAAAGACATATGAAAAATATTTTGAGGCTGGAGCAGACAGATATCTTTTAAGGCATGAAACTGCAAATGATGTTCATTATGCCAAACTTCATCCGGCAGAATTATCGCTTGAAAACAGAAAGAGATGTCTTAGGGATCTTAAGGAAATTGGTTTTCAGACAGGCGCAGGAATGATGATAGGGGCGCCTTTTCAGACATTGGAGAATCTTATAGAGGATCTCTTTTATCTTAAAGAACTTGAACCACAAATGGTTGGCATAGGCCCGTTCATTCCACATAAAGATACTCCTTTTAAGGATGAAAAGGCAGGAAAGCTTGAAGATACGCTTCATTTTCTTGCGATAATAAGGCTTATGCTCCCAAAGGTGCTTCTGCCCGCAACTACGGCACTGGGAACAATTGATCCGCAGGGCAGAGAAAAAGGACTAAGGGCAGGAGCTAATGTAATAATGCCGAATCTTTCGCCATTGAATGTCAGGGGAAAATATCTTTTATATGATGGAAAAATCTGTACGGGAGAGGAAGCTGCCGAATGCTCGGAATGCATGAAGAGAAGGATCGAATCCGTTGGATACAGAGTTATGATATCAAGAGGAGATGCGCCGGGTTTTTGATAATAAGTTAGAAAGGCTGTAAGTAAGCCAGTTTACAGGATAAAAAATTATTAGTTTAGAAAAGTTCACACAAGTTTCAGATTTTTTTTGATAAGTTACTATAAAGAAATCTGATAATTAACCGATAAGATAATTGAAAAGTTTAGACAACTGCTTTCAGAACGGCGTTTTTGGTAGCTTGTGGGCCGTTTATAAGGAAAGAATATATGTCTTATGCTTTTTGATTTATAAATGATCACTTATGTTATTCAGGAAAGGAGGAGTCTGTTATGCGGATTGAAGCCTATAATCAGGTTATGCAGGTATACGGGAAACAGAAGATAAAAAAGACAGCAAATTATTCATCTGTATCGAGTGCGAGGGATGCGCTTGAACTCTCGGGAACCGGTAAGGATCTGCAGACTGCAAGAGCTGCAGTTGCTGAAGCAGAAGATGTCAGAAAAGAGCTGACGGCTCCGTTGAAGGAAAAGATTCAGGCCGGCACCTATGATGTATCGGGTGAAAGCTTCGCGGAGAAATTACTGGAAAAAATGGAAGCATTGGCTTGAAAAAAGAAATCGGAGGTAGGTTGCAGTGGCAAGTTTAATGGAAAACTTAATATCTACACTTAATAAAGAGGCAGATAAGTACACTGAACTATTAAGACTTTCGAAAAAAAAGACCCCGATCATTGTCAGGGGAGACATAGCTGAACTTCAGAAAATCACGGATGAAGAACAGGATGCGGTCGAAGTGCTCTCTGCTCTGGACAAAGAGCGTAGTACGATTATGGAAGATATCGCGAATGTTACCAACAAGGACGTTGGGGAGTTAAAGCTTAAAAATCTGATAGTTATGATGGAAAAACGTCCAAAGGAGCATGATGCTCTTGTGGACGTTAGGGACAGGCTCGATAAAGCAGTAAACGAGTTAAAACTCATAAACTCTCAGAACGCGGTACTTATAAAACAATCTCTCGATATGATAGATTTCAATCTGGCTTTGGAACGTTCGATAAGAACCGGTCCGGAGACGGGAAACTATAATCGTGCAGCGGAAAATGCAGGAAGTATGCTGGTTTCCGAGCAGGGAGGATTTGACGCCAGACAATAAATGTCAGACAGAATGAGGGGTGATATCAATGTCACTAATGGGCGCATTTTACACAGGCGTGTCAGGCATAAATGCCAGTCAGAACGCTTTAAACGCCACAGCACATAATATTTCAAACATTGATACCGATGGTTTTACAAGACAGCAGGTTTATCAGGGAAACAAAATATATCTTACGATCGGAAAATCATATAATAACAGCAGCCAGGTCGGATTAGGTGTTAATATAGATGAAGTCCGATACGTTCGCGATTATTTTCTCGATAAGGCATATCGAAGTGAATCAGGCAGATCGTCATATTATTCCACTTCATATGAGGCAATAGAAGAGATCAATACACTTTTTGGTGAGCTTAACGGAACGGCATTTCAGGAATCATTGCAGAAGCTGAAGAATGCATTTACTTCACTTGCAATAAGTCCTGCTGACTCGACTTTACAGAGTCAGGTGATAACGACTGCAAGCCAGTTCTTAAAAAGGGCACAGGCTATTTATAACGGGCTTTCGGATTATCAGGATAACCTTAATGAGCAGATTAAGGATCAGGTTGATCAGATAAACGATTATGCATCGAAAATTGCGACTCTTAATGAACAGATAGTTAAAGTTGAGGCAGGCGGCATAGAAAATGCAAATGATCTGAGGGATGCAAGAAACCTTATCCTGGATGAGCTTTCTGCTCTGGGCAGGATAGAGTATTCAGAGGATACCTTTGGATATGTATCTGTTAAATTTGAGGGTGTTGAGCTCGTAAAGGAAAATTTTGTAAATGTTATGGAAGCTCAGATCGCAGATGGTGATGAATCTACCGGATTCTATACGGTTGTTTGGTCGACTCTTGATGATGAGCCTGTATTTAATCTTAACAAAGATGTATCTGCAGAAGCAGGAACAGATAAAGGTTCCTTGAGAGCATTAATAGATGCAAGGGGAACACAGCGCGGGACTTATGCAGATTATCAGGCATATACGAATCTTACAGATCGTAACAGTAATACAAAAAGTCAGACAGAAAGTGAAAATTTTGCCGATGTTTCGTCATCAAGTGTAGCTTCAACTATGGCAATGTTTGATCATATGTGTTTTGGAATCATTTCTCAGATAAATGCGCTTCTTACACATGATGATTCTTATGATGAAGAGGGAATATTGGCTGATAATCTTACCAGTGACGATTATAGCGATATATTTGACAGCAGTACGCATACGACAGATGGAACCTATGATGCTCTTTTTGTTACACTAGATTCGAGTGAAACAAATTTTGACGGTCAGTCTATAATATATACCATTTCTAATTATGTTATAAATGATGAACTTCTGGCCCAGCCAAGCCGGCTTAATAATGGATTTATATTGGAAAAGGATGATGCCAGTACAGATCAGCTTACAGCTGATACACTGGAATCAATATTTAATAATACTTTTTCTACTTTGACACCGGATACGGCAACAGAACTTACTTTTATGAATTATTATACAGGAATGGTAAACAGCTATGCAGAGTTAGGTGATATTTACAGCAGTGTGGCAGACAGCCTGGAAATATCCGTTGATTCTATTGAAAGCTCGAGACAGTCAGTAATAGGTGTTTCTGAAAGTGATGAGCTTACAAAGATGATCAAATTTCAGAATGCTTATAATGCAAGCAGCCGTTACTTTAATGTGGTCAATGCCATGCTTGAGAATCTGCTTACTCAGCTCACTTAAAGGAGGTATCATATGTCATCACAGTTTTTTGGCCTGAATATCGGATACTCCGGATTGAATGTAGCAGCTTCTGCGGAGAATACGGTAGCTCATAATATAGCAAATGCAAACACGACAGGATATTCCAAACAGGTCACACTTCAGTCTGCAACTGATGCATTGCGCGTATATCAGACCTATGGAATGACTGGTACCGGCGTACAGGTTGATGCTGTAAGCCAGCTCAGAAATGAATTCTTTGACATTAAATACTGGAGTAATTCAGCCGATGTTGGTTATTATTCAACCGCCGAGACCTTTATGTCTACTATAGAAGCTTATTTTAATGATACAGACACTATAAAGGGATTTACCAGCGTTTACAATGAGGATCTTTATAACGCTTTGAATGATCTGGCGGATAATCCAAGTTCCGATACGACAAGAAAGTCGCTCATAAGTGCTGCACAGAGTTTATGTGAGTATTTTAACCAGATCAGTGCTTCGCTTACAGAAACCCAGGAACAGATAAATAACGAAATAAAAACCCAGGTTGGTCAGATAAATACTATAGCTGAAGAAATAGCATCATTAAATAAGCAGATAAACATGCTTGAGATCCAGGGAATGGCAGCAAATGACTTAAGAGACAGAAGGGCTAATCTGATTGATGAACTTTCTTCATATGTAGATGTTACTGTTATAGAAACTCCGGTTGTAGATCAGACAAACGGGATTAAAACAGGTGCCAACATTTATAGGGTTAATGTAAGCAATGGCGATTCTCTTGTTGATGGATATGAATATAATACATTAAAATGTGTTGCCAGAGAAAATGCCTATAATCAGTCGGATTCTGACGGACTTTATGATCTTTACTGGGTGCAGACAGGAAATGCATATTCATGTACTGCAAGTAATTTGAGCGGAAGCCTTAAAGCTCTTTTTGAGGTCAGGGATGGAAATAATGGAGAGAATCTTCAGGGAACTGTTACAGCTTCGACCTCGAATACTCTCACTATGACAGTTGATTCGACAACATGGTCACTTTTTGATGAGAATATGAGCCTTGATGAATTTATTTCCAAGCTTAGCATTTCTGAAAATGGTTATATGTCAGTAGGAGGATATGGCTTTAATTATACCGGATTTACAGTAACAATGACTGACAGTAGTTCTGCTACAGTTACATTTACAGGTGTCTCTACGGCAGATGGGTACAGCACAGATATTACTACAGCAGGAACTGCAGGTACTACAGTAAAATGCGGAAAATCCGTGGACTATAAAGGCATTGCATTTTACCAGGCAGAAATGAACCAGTGGGTTAGGGATTTCGCCAGAGTTTTCAATACAATAGAGAAGACCGGTGAAGATCTTAACGGAAATGCACTTTATGTAGATGATGGTGATGGAGATCCGGAAACAAATATATCTTTCTTCAAATGGTATAATAAAACAGATGGTACACAGATGGATCTTTTAGAAACTGAACTCAGTGAGTATGGCGGAACTGATGTAACAACTGTCTCTACATATAATGTAGCAAGTGATACAAATGCATACAGAAATTATTATTATCTTACAGCCGATAATTTCAGGGTAAACAGTGCTATTGTTAATGATGTTTCATTGATGAGTACAACTGCAGAAGACGGTGATGTGGATCTTTCGGCAGCGGATATTGTAGAAGAACTTATTTTAATAAAGACTGATAAGAGTAAAATGGAGTTCAGAGGGGCAAGCTCGCAAAATTTCCTTGCAATTATAGCATCTGACATTGCAATGGATACGTCAAATGCGAAAAATTTAAATACGAGCTGCACAAATATACAGAATGCCATAGAACAGCAACGACTTTCTGTTTCGGGCGTAGACGAGGATGAGGAAGCGCTTGATCTCATACGTTATCAGAAGTCATATTCATTAAATTCAAAGGTTATTTCAGTAATGGCAGAAATTTATGACAGGCTGATACTTGAGACAGGTGTATAAATACGGATAAGGAGGACGCCTATGTCAACAAGAGTTACGAACAAGATGATGACAAATAATGCCAGATATCATATAAATCAGAATAAGGCATATCTGGATAAATTAAGTATTCAGGAATCATCAGAGAAAAAAATAAACAGTCCTTCGGATGATCCCGTCATTGCAGTAAGGTCACTTCGATTCCGTTCGGCACTTGCGGATATCAATCAATATCTTGAAAAAAATCTTTCAGATGCGAAAAGCTGGGTAGATAGTACGGAAACTGCGCTTGATTCTGCAAGAGATCTGATGACGAGCTTGAAAAAAGAGGCGACATCGGGCGCCAATGATACCAATTCCATTGCAGCCTGCAGGACTTATTATGATGAAATGAAAGCGCTTGTGGATGGATTTTATGATTTAGGAAATTCAACAAATGAAGATCGTTACCTTTTCACCGGTTACAGGACATCGGACAGTCTGACCATATCGGAAGAGGATCTGGATTTAAGAAATACGCAGGTAGCATCAGGAAATCCAAAGTATGATTATGTGATAAGGGAAGAATTTACAGCAGATGATATTAACAATTATACATTCCTTACAGCATCTGTCAGTAGTTCTGATGTTACTGTTGCTGCTACGGGAAGCGGAACTGCTACAGTAGATGATGAAACAGATATAGGGCTTATAGATTGTTATAGGATAAGATTATCTTATGATAATCTTACTTCAGGCGGATCTACAACTACTGTAGAAAGCTGGCTTACACCAAAAACAATCGAGCTTTGCAACGCTGACGGGAGCTATGACAGTACAACTTATGCAGTAACTGAAATTACTGATGATACTAGTATAACAGAAGCAAATCTTGATGCGGGTACGATATACTTTAATACAACTACAGGAATGCTGATTTTTGGGTCAGATATAAGAGCTGCAATGGCAACTGCGTCGGATAATGCAGATGCACTTAATCGTACAGGTTCGGATCTTTCAGGAATACGTTTTACTTATGAGAAAGATGAATGGGAGACCGGAGATCTGAAGCCTGAGCATTACTTTGACTGTGTTGATACCGCTCTCGATGATAATCTTGTTTACGATGATCATGAGCAGGAAATGAATTATTCGGTGGGGGCTAATCAGCAAATACAGGTAAATATAAACGCAGGACAGGCATTTGATCCACAGGTAAGAAGATACATTGATGAGCTTTCAGATGCAATCGATGCTGCAGAATCCGCTGAAACGATGGTTGCAAAGATTAAAGAAGCAATGACTACTGTAGATGAAGATTCAACAGAATATGAGAATCTGAACTATCTTCTGGCAGCAGCTCAAAAAGAATTGAGTTCAACTACAGATAAAATGAAATCGCTTTTTGAAAATGGCATGACAGAGATCGACGGTTTTTATGATGAAGTGAATCTTGCAGCAACAGAATGCGGTACTACACAGAACCGAGTGTCTATAATCGAGACCAGGCTTACTGAAAATCAGGCAACAGTTAAGACACAGGCATCCGATAATGAGAATATTGATATAGCAGATATTGCTGTAGAACTGAGCGATGCCAATATGATATATGAGGCAGCTTTACTGGTAACCGGAAAGATAAATCAGCAGTCACTTTTAAATTATATTTGATCATTTAGAATATATGCTGTTGTGTGCCGTGGCATAAATAGCCACGGCATTTTTAGAATATTATTTGATCTAAATTTTTAAATATTTGATATAAACTATTATTTTTTTTTAAGACAAAGCCGATAAAAAGAATAGAAGGTAATGCTGCACATTGTGAGAAGGAGCTCGGGATGCGGCATGGTTTTATATTTGTTCACAGGGAGGTGACTAATTTGACGGCGGTTGAAAAAATAGCAAATACATCAAGTTCACAGGGATATCAGGCAGCGTCTTCGAGTTCAAGTGAATCAGTTTCTTTAATTGATAAAAAAAGAGAAGTAATAACGGAATTGCCTTCAAAAGATTTTGCAGGTTCCGAAACTGATGAGCAGGCTGCATCGTCACAGATCCAGTCAAAGGGTGATTCGAAAACGGCAAATGAAGAAATTCGAAAAAAGGTTGACCAGATAAATAAGGAAATGCTTAATCAGAATTCAGAGGCTATTTTTGGAATACATGATGATACTAATCGCGTAACCATAAAGATAGTTGATAAGGATTCCAAGAAAGTAATAAAAGAATTTCCTCCGGAAAAGACACTTGATATGCTTGCCAAGCTGTGGGAAGTGGCCGGAATAATGGTCGATGAAAAACGTTGAATTAAAGAAGGGGGACAATAACTATGCGTGCACAGGATGCTTATGCGCAGTACGGAAAAAACAAGATTATGACTGCATCACCTGCAGAACTGACTCTTATGCTTTATGAAGGCTGTGTAAAATTTATAAATATTGCCAAAATGGGAATAGAAGAAAAGAATATAGAAAAAGCCCATGTGAATATCAGGAAGGCTGAACGCATCATAGAAGAATTTCAGGCAACTTTAGATTATAAATATCCTGTTGCAGAGGATTTTAACAGGGTTTATGTGTATGTAAAAAAGAGACTGCATGAGGCAAATATTGAAAAGAGCGTTGAAATTCTTGAGGAATGTGCAGTACATATGCGTTCTATGAGAGATACCTGGCGTGAGGTAATGAAGAAGGTTAACAGTTCTGAAGAAGGCCGGAGAGTAGGTGAGGCATGAATGATGTCTATATCAGTATCATGATAGAGAGCCTTCAGAAGAAATCTGTCCTGCTTGATGAGCTTTATATGATAGATGAGGAGCAGACCAGGCTTCTTAATTCTGATACGCCGGACAGGCAGATAGTTGAGCGAAACCTTAGTGAAAGCTGTAAACTTGCAAATAAAATTGAAGGTCTTGACGACGGATTTGAAACTGTTTATAAGAAGGTAAGGGGTGAGCTTCTTAATAATAGTCGGGCACATAAAGATCAAATAGTGCTTCTTAAAGAGCTGATATCAGAGGTTACTGAAAAATCCGTAAAAATTATGGCAGCAGAATGCAGGAATCAAGAAACAGCTTCAGAAAAGTTTGTTTTCAGCACTAAAAAAGCTCAATCTACAAGATATGACAGCAGAGATATTTCCGGAAAATATAAAAAATCTATGACAAGATCATTTTAGAAGGATATGAATAATATCCTTCTTTTTTTTTTTATATAAAAAAACATATTTTTATGTTATACTGTTTTGGATTGATTTCGGAAAGCTTCCTATTGTTATTATTATAAAAACAGGGGCAGCGGTCTGGATAAAAGTTAGGAGAGTAAAAATGAGTTCAAAAATTAAAAATGCCGGAATGAAGGCAAAGGAGCTGCTATCTGAGCGCTTTGTTAAGGAAACGCTTGCAATTTACCTTTTTTTCATGTTTGTGATCTATCCGCTTTATTATCAGGATAAGTATTTTAATATGGGAGAGGCTAAATGGAGCTTTTTTAAGACAGTAACTTACTTTTGGTCAAATGAAGAAGGTCAGTTTTTATTTCCGGGAATATTATTATTCCTGATGGCGTTTTTTTGCTGGTTTGTCTATGATATATTCAGAGTCAACAGGGCAAAAGAATGGTTTGATTTAAAAAAGATGTCTTTGACGGATGCTTTTGTGATCGGATATTTTGTATTCTGTCTGATATCATCAATCCTTACACCGTATAAGAATCTTCCGGAACAGTCTGGAAGTGTTCTTGAGCCTGTTCAGTACAATGTCCTTGGAGGATATGCCGGCTGGTATATGGGACTGGTGGCTCAGATCGCTTTTGTCTTGATCTATTATTTTGTATCAAGATTCTGGAGATGGGATTCGCTTATGATGGTATTGTATCTTTCGGCTGCATCCCTGGTATTTCTTTTTGGAGTCCTAAACAGATTCATGATCGATCCGCTTGGAATGTATACAGATCTTGATGCCAATTATATTTCACAGTTTTTATCGACATTAGGACAGGCAACGTGGTATTCAAGTTATGTTGTTCAGCTGTTTCCGATAGGATTATTTATTTATTGGTATTCAGAGAGAGCGTGGGTCAGAAAACTCAGTTTTGCATATACGGCACTTGGCTCTATGACCTTGATAACACAGGGATCAGATAGTGCATTTTATGCAATCGCAGCAATAATCTCAACATTGTTCTTCTTTTCATTTATGGAGAATAAATATATCCTTAGATGGCTTGAGGCTGTTCTTATTATGCTTTTATCCTGGAGAGTTATAGGATTTTTACAGATGGCATTTCCGGAACAGGCGGTTGATGCCGGTACTCTTATGAATTTTGGATCAAAGAATCCGCTGCTCTGGATTTTAATAATCGCATTGACAGTTGTATATTATTTTGCAAGGAAGGCTGATAAAGAAGGAAAACTTGATATAAATAATCTTTTGATCATCAGAAAGATCTATTTTGCAGTACTTATAATCGGAATTGTCGGCGGAATAATATATATCATATTAAATACAAATGGTCTGCTTCCAGAAAGCTTGTCCAGCGATAACTGGTATCTTCTGTTCAATGATAAATGGGGATCTGACCGAGGCGGATCATGGAGAGTTACTGTAGATTCCGTATTCAAGACAATAACTGATGATCCGGTTAGATTTTTCTTTGGCGCCGGACCTGATGGTTTCTTTAACACAGTATATATTTATCATTCGGATTTCCTCTTCAAACAGTGGGGAGAAAACACGATCCTTACATGTGCTCACAATGAGTTTCTGACACAGATCGTTAATATCGGTATCTTTGGAGGAATAGCTTATACAGGTATATTTATCAGCGCTATTGTACGCTTTGGTAAAAAGGCGTCCCAGCATCCTGAAACAATAGCTGCGATCATGTGCATCACAGCCTACATGGCACACAATTTCTTCTGCTATCAGCAGATAATCTGCACACCGGTAATATTTATCATAATCGGTGCTGGAGAATGTCTTTCAAGAGTGGGAAGAAAAGCTATATGGGAAACAGAGTAAGGAGATAAAAACTTATGTATGATTATTTAATTGTTGGTGCTGGACTATATGGTGCCGTTTTTGCAGCCGAGGCCGCAAAAAAGAATAAAAAATGTCTTGTAATAGATAAAAGAAACCATACGGCAGGAAATATATATACAGAGAATGTATACGGAATAAATGTTCATAGATATGGTGCGCATATCTTTCATACCGACAGTAAAGAAGCATGGGATTATGTAAATAGCTATGCGGAATTTAACCGTTATACCAATTCACCTGTAGCACGTTATAAGGATGAACTTTATAATCTGCCTTTCAATATGAATACTTTCCATCAGCTTTGGGGAGTGATCAGCCCGGAAGAGGCCAGGGCAGAGATAGCAAGACAGACTGCGGAAGCAGCAGAGTCGATCAAAGAGCCAAAAAATCTGGAAGAACAGGCCTTGCTTCTTGCAGGTAAAGATATTTATGAGAAACTTATAAAAGGTTATACAGAAAAACAGTGGGGCAGAAGAGCAGCAGAGCTTCCGGCATTTATCATTAAGAGACTTCCTTTCAGATTTATCTATGATAATAATTATTTTAATGATAAATATCAGGGAATCCCTGTTGGTGGATATACTGCAATGATAGATAAAATGCTTGAATCTGCTGAAGTAAGACTGGGAGAGGATTTTTTCGAAAATAAGGAAGAACTTATGAATGATGCCTCAAATGTTATCTTTACAGGTTCTATAGATGGGTATTTTGATTACAGTTATGGTCCTCTTGAGTACAGAAGTCTTCGCTTTGAAACAGAAACACTGGATCAGGATAGTTTCCAGGGAAATGCCGTAGTTAATTATACAGAATATGAAATTCCTTATACGCGTATAATAGAGCATAAATTCTTTGAAGAGTTCGGCAATGCTCCCAGAAATTCTGAAAAAGATAAGACGGTTATTACGAGAGAATATCCGGCAGACTGGAAAAAGGGCGATGAACCTTATTATCCTGTCAATGATGAAAAGAATAATGCATTATATGAGAAGTACAAAGAGCTTGCACAGAAAGAGAAGAAAGTATTTTTCGGAGGCAGACTTGGAAAATATAAGTATTACGACATGGATGATATAGTTATAGATGCATTAAATGACGCAAGAACATTGATCTGATATCTTTATCATATAAACCAGAAGGGCATTTCCTCAGAATGGAAATGCCCTTTTTACGTATATACAGAAATTGACTGAATGTGCTCAAGGTCTGAGTTAAGCAGGACTGTAGCCTTGTTCTTACGGTCAAAAATAAGAGGCTAAAATTGTGTATTTTGCATATTGATTTTTGTATGCAGCAGGTGTTAATCTATAGATGTAAAAATATCTGTATTATCTGTATAATCGCTCTTGCTTTTATATATATTATGGAAAGCTTATTAGTGCATGGAAGCACAGAAAGGAGGAGCCGATGTCTGCGTTTGCGTTGTCTAATATCTATAGCAATTATTTGACTACATATGGCAGCAATCATGTTAGATCCGGACGGTTTGATTCCCATAAGAAAACAGAGCTTAAGGAAATCTACAATACAATAGTTAAACAGTCGGAAGATGCTCCTCTTTATTTCCTTGATACGAGCGGAGCGTCTCAGAAGTATGCAGTCAGTCTTAAAGAAGATGCAAGAGATCTCAAGAAGGCTATATCATCACTTACTCCGGATTATTCATCAAGTATACTCGACCAAAAAATAGCATCATCAGACAACGAAGATGCTGTTGAAGCCCGCTATGTGGGTAACGTTTCCGGACAGGGTGAAAATAGTCTGGATACATCCTTTGATATAAGTGTTACTGAGCTTGCATCGGGACAGGTGAATATGGGAAGATATCTTCCAAACTCACCAACAAAGCTGGAAAGCGGGACGTATTCATTTGACATGGACGTAAATGGCACAGACTATGAATTTCAGTTTGCAATTGGAATTGGTGATACTAACAGCTTTATTCAAAACAGGATCGCAAGGCTTATAAATCGTTCAAATGTTGGAGTGCGTGCTGAAGTTGTTGAGTCTGAAGAAGGTTTTACTTCGTTGAGACTTGAAAGCACTTCTACAGGAAGTAATTCTGATGCAAGGCTGAATTTTGCTATTTCTGATAATAATACAAGTAAAAAGCGCGGGGCAGTTGATTACTTTGGAATGGACAATCTTGCACATGAGCCCAGCAATGCACATTTTACAATAAACGGTGAGGAATATGAGGCATATTCCAATACTTTTACCCTAGATGACTCTTTTGAAATGACATTAAAGACTGTTACCGGCGAGGGTCAGGATGTACATATAGGTCTTAAGCCTAACCTTGAGGCTCTTACATATAATATCAACCATCTTGCGGGTGCTTATAATGATTTTATAAAAAGGGCTGCTGAATATACGGAAAATTATGGTCAGTCGGATAAGATCATGACTGAAATGAACCGCCTGAGCAGAAACTTCTACCGTCCGTTAAGTGAGGTTGGACTTGATATGATGTCTGACGGTACGATACAGGTAAATAATGAGGTGCTTACGGAAAGTGCATCTGAGGATGATCCTGAGAACAGCCTATGGGCTATAAAGGACTTTACATCTGCGATAATTTCTAAGTCTGATGATATAAGTCTTAATCCTATGAACTATACAAAGCAGAAGCTTGTAGCATACAAAAAACCGGGCGGAAACTTTCCTAATCCATATATGACAAGCATGTATTCCGGAATGCTCTTTACAGGTTTTTGCTAAAAAATATATAAGGAAGAAATTTTGTTTGGAAATTCAATAATAAATCCGGCAGCATAAGGTAGATCTACTGGCTGCCGGTGTTTTTTTATTGCTATGTTATATCTTTTGGCAACTTTATTGCAGTAAATGTAGATTCCTGTAAAAAAATAAAGTTATCAAAATATATATTTTTACATAAAAAAATTGCATTGACTGTCAAAGATTTTTATGATATATTGTGTAGGCGAGAGGCAGAGCCTCTTTTTTTAGTGCACGCACTTTATTCGCCTGCAATTGAGCGGCAGCGCGTATACAGCAGCGGTACAATGCAAATTTATTTGATCATTGGAGGAATATTAACATCATGCGTACAAGAGTAACACTTGCCTGCACAGAGTGCAAGAATCGTAACTACAACACAACAAAAGACAAGAAGACCCATCCTGAAAGAATGGAAATCAAGAAGTATTGCAAATTCTGCAAGACTCACACACTTCACAAAGAGACCAAGTAATTTATTCTGACGGAAAGATGAGGTTTTAACAATGGCTGATTCAGAGAACACAGCAGTTTCCGCTTCCAAGAAGGAAAGTGCTAAAGCTTCAAACTCATCCAAGCCTTCTTTTTTTGACGGCGTTAGGGTTGAGTTCAAAAAAATCATCTGGCCTGACAAACCAACACTTATAAAGCAGACAACAGCGGTAGTTATTGTTTCCGTTATAGTCGGAGCTCTTATTGCTGTCATAGACAGGGCAGTACTTTACGGCGTCGACATGCTTGTTAAATAATATGAGGTGAAAGGATATCTATGTCAGAAGAACAGGCTCAGTGGTATGTAGTTCATACTTATTCGGGATATGAGAACAAAGTCAAGGCAAACCTGGATAAGACAATTGAAAACCGAAATCTTCAGGAATCCATACTTGAAGTCAGAGTACCGACTCAGACAGTAACAGAAGTCAGAGCTAACGGACAGCATAAGTCAGTTGAAAGAAAGCTCTTCCCTGGATACGTTCTCATTCATATGATCATGAATGATGACACATGGTATGTTGTCAGAAATACCCGGGGTGTTACCGGATTCGTAGGACCGGGAAGTAAGCCGGTTCCGCTTACAGATGAAGAAATGAAGCCTTTAGGTATTCATACGGATACTATGAAGGTTGACTTTGATCTTGGTGACAAGGTAGCAGTTGTTGCCGGAGTATGGAAAGATACGGTTGGAATAATCAGCAGGATGGATATGAACAAGGCAACTGCAACAATAACAGTTGAACTTTTTGGAAGAGAGACTCCTGTTGAAATAAGCTTTGACGAGATTTCAAAACTTTAAAAAGCTTTGACGAACGGAACAAACTGTGATATAGTAGCTAATTGTTGCTATATAAAGCACAGTTTGAGATAGAGTGGGAGGGATGAACTCCGCCCGCGCAACCACTAAACGGCTGATTTCAGTCGAAATAATACAAGGAGGGCCATTATGGCTAAGAAAGTAGAAGGATACATCAAATTACAGATTCAAGCCGGCAAAGCAACACCAGCACCGCCGGTAGGTCCCGCATTAGGACAGCATGGCGTAAACATTGTTGAGTTTACAAAGCAGTTCAACGCGAGAACAGCAGATAAGGGTGACAACATCATCCCTGTTGTAATTACAGTTTACACAGACAGAAGTTTTTCGTTTATCACAAAAACTCCTCCTGCAGCAGGTCTTATTAAGAAAGCCTGCAAGATTCAGAAGGCTTCAGGCGTTCCGAATAAGCAGAAGGTAGCTACTCTTTCAAAGGCAGATCTTCAGAGCATTGCTGAATTGAAGATGCCTGACCTCAATGCAGCTTCTCTTGAGGCAGCTATGAGCATGATTGCCGGCACTGCAAGATCAATGGGTGTCGAGGTAGAACAGTAAGGAGGAGCTGACAAATGAAACACGGAAAGAAATATGTTGAGGCAGCTAAAAACATCGAGCGCGCTAAGCAGTATGAGCCCGCTGAGGCTATGGAGCTTGTAAAGAAAGCTGCAACAGCTAAATTTGATGAAACAATAGAAGTTCACATTAGAACTGGCTGTGACGGTCGTCACGCTGACCAGCAGGTTCGTGGTGCTGTAGTTCTCCCTCACGGTACAGGCCGTAAGGTAAGAGTTCTTGTATTCGCTAAGGGTGCAAAGCTTGACGAGGCTCAGGCAGCAGGTGCTGACTTTGTTGGAGGAGATGAGCTTATCCCGAAGATTCAGAACGATGGATGGTTCGATTTTGATGTAGTCGTTGCAACACCTGATATGATGGGTGTCGTAGGACGTTTAGGTAAAGTGCTCGGTCCTAAGGGACTTATGCCTAACCCTAAGGCTGGAACAGTTACTATGGATGTAACCAAGGCCGTTGCTGATATTAAAGCAGGTAAGGTTGAGTACAGACTTGACAAAGCTAACATCATCCACGTACCGGTTGGAAAGGCATCATTCAGCGCAGAGCAGCTTACAGAGAACTTCAATGCTCTTATTTCTGCACTTTCAAAGGCAAGACCTTCCACACTTAAGGGTCAGTATATGAAGAGCATTTCAGTTGCTCCTACAATGGGACCTGGTGTAAAGGTTATCGCTAACAGATATTAATATTTACGCATGAATTTTTTGAAAAGACTTCGGTTTTCCCGAAGTCTTTTCTTTTTGACCATATAGATCTGATTATGATATGATAAAATAGTTAGCTTAGATTTAGACTCTGTATTCACTGTGGAGGGAGTAGATGGAAAAGAACGATCAGAAAAGAACTGATTCTTTGCAAAATCGGGAAATTGAAAGAAAATGGCTTGTAAAAAAACTTCCGGAAAATCTTGAGGAATATGGATGCCTCATGATAGAGCAGGCTTATCTCTGTGCATCTCCTACAGTCAGGGTACGCAAAGAGAATGAAGAATATTATCTAACTTATAAGGGTTCAAGAAATATGCCCGGGAATAGTGCAATATCACATGAAGAGTATAACCTTCCGCTGGATGTCGATTCATATAAAAAGCTTTTGAATAAACATGACGGACGGATCATTAAAAAAAGAAGATATCTGATACCACTGGATGATGGACTCACCGCTGAGCTGGATGTATTTGAAGGTGAACTAAGCCCGCTTATGGTTGTTGAAGTGGAATTTGACACTGAGAATGAAGCGTATGAATTTGAAGGTCCTGAATGGTTTGGTGAAGATGTGTCGGAGGATTATAAATATAAAAATTCCTATCTGGCACTAGGTGAATAAAAATAAAGGAGAAAGATAATGAAAAAGGCAGTAGTATTTCTGGCAGATGGTTTTGAAGAAGTAGAAGCATTGACACCTATAGATATGCTCAGGCGTGCCAGTGTAGAAGTGACAACTGTTTCTATAAAGGAAAGTCTTGATATAAATGGTTCTCATAATATAGTTGTAGAGGCTGATAAGTTATTCGAAGATGTAAATTATGAAGAAATAGATATGTTCATACTTCCGGGAGGAGGTCTTGGAACAGAGAATCTTGAAAATTGTGATAAACTGGAAAAAATTTTGATAAAGGCAAATGATGATGGGAAATTTATTTCTGCAATATGTGCAGCTCCAAGAGTTCTGGGCAAGCTTGGATTTCTTAAAGGGCATAAGGCAACGTGTTATCCCGGAAATGAGAAATATCTTGAAGGCGCCGAATATGAAGTGGATGCCGGGGCTGTAACGGATGGAAGATTTGTTACGGCAAGAGGAATGGGAACTGCCATCGAGTTTGGTTCAGCAGTCATATCCCAGCTGCTGGGAGAAGAAAAAGCAAGAGAAATAGAAGCCCAGATTCAGTTTAGATAATTTTAACTGGATATTTTATACTTGCTATGTTATACTATTTTAGTTATGACTGATAGTGTAAATGGAAGAAGTTTGCAGACTTTCGGGCAGAAAGCTGATTTAAGGACGGATTTTGCCTGCGGTTTACAAATACATACGCAAAAATCAGTAAAGAAGCAATAATACCCGTTGGAGGAAAGAAGAAAGATGAGTTTACAGGTAGAAAAGTTAGAGCATAATATGGCAAAACTTACGATAGAGGCATCGGCAGATGATTTTGAAAAGGCTGTCCAGAATGCATATCTTAAGAATAAAGGAAAGATATCTATCCCTGGTTTTCGTAAGGGAAAGGCTCCTCGCCAGATTATTGAAAAAATGTATGGCGTAGGCGTATTTTATGAAGACGCAGCCAATGAGCTCATTCCTCAGGCTTACAGAGAAGCTGTTGAGGGCAATGATGAGCTTGATATAGTTTCAAGACCTTCTATCGATGTTACACAGATGGAGAAGGGAAAATCATTTATCTTTACAGCTGAAGTTGCACTTAATCCTGAGGTTGAACTCGGAAAGTACAAGGGTGTAAAGGTGGCAAAGGTCAACACTGATGTAACAGAGGATGAAGTTAATGAAGCTGTTGATCGTGAGAGAGAAAGAAATGCAAGAAACGTTGAAGTTTCTGACAGAGCAGTTCAGGACAAGGATATTGTTACAATTGACTTTGAAGGATTCGTAGACGGCGTTGCTTTTGATGGTGGTAAGGGAACAGATTATGATCTTACTATCGGATCGCATTCATTTATCGATAATTTTGAGGATCAGCTTATTGGTAAGAATATCGGTGAGGAATGTGAAGTTAATGTTACTTTCCCTGAACAGTATCAGGAAGAGTCCCTTCAGGGTAAGCCTGCAATGTTCAAGGTAACAGTTAAGGCAATCAAAGAGAAGCAGATGCCTGAGGCAGATGATGAGTTTGCATCAGATGTTTCTGAATTTGATACAATTGCTGAATATAAAGAAGATCTTAAGAAAAAGCTTGTTGAGAGAAAAGAAGCTGAAGCAAAGGCTCAGAAGGAAGACGAGGCTTTGAAGGCAATCGTTGCTGATTCAAAGATGGATATTCCTGATGCTATGATCGAGACAGAAGCTGAGCAGCTTGTTGAGAATTATGCAATGAGACTTCAGCAGCAGGGTCTTTCAATGGATATGTATATGAAGTATACAGGTCTTACAAGAGAGAAGCTTCTTGACCAGATGAAAGATCAGGCAAGAAAGAACATCGAGGCAAGACTTGTACTTGAGGCAGTCGTTAAGGCTGAGAATATCGAAGCAACTGATGATGAGTTCAATGCTGAGATGGATAAGATGGCTAAGCAGTACGGCATGGAAGCCGATAAGCTTAAGGATGTTATGGGAGAAAGAGAGACCAAGGCCGTAAGAAGTGACCTCGCAATGCAGAAGGCAGTAGATCTTATTCTTGCAAATGTTGAGGAAACAGAGAAAAAGGACTGATATCTCAAAAAAAGGATGAACGGAGGTTGAAAAAATGTTAGTTCCGACCGTCATAGAGACCAGCAATCGCGGAGAAAGAGCCTATGATATTTATTCCAGGCTTCTTAAAGAAAGAATCATTTTCCTTGGTGATGAGGTAAATGATCAGACTGCGGGACTGGTCGT
Source organism: Lachnospiraceae bacterium C1.1 (assembly GCA_030434875.1). NCBI lineage: Bacteria > Bacillati > Bacillota > Clostridia > Lachnospirales > Lachnospiraceae > Lachnospiraceae bacterium C1.1. Next base: position 327,614 of record JAUISW010000001.1, read on the forward strand.
AGCACAGATGCTGTTTTTGGAGAGTGAAGATCCTGATAAGGATATTCATTTTTACATAGACAGCCCCGGTGGTTCAGTTACTGCCGGAATGGCAATATACGATACCATGAACTATGTTAAGTGCGACGTATCTACGATCTGTATAGGCATGGCAGCATCGATGGGAGCTTTCCTGCTTTCAGGCGGTGCAAAGGGCAAAAGATATGCACTTCCTAATGCCGAGATCATGATCCATCAGCCTTCAGGTGGTACACAGGGTCAGGCATCAGAAATCGAGATTGCAGCAGAACATATTATTAAGACCAAGGCAAAACTCAACCGAATTCTTGCTGAAAACACTGGAAGACCTTATGAAGATCTTGCAAAAGATACAGACAGAGATAACTGGATGAGCGCTGAGGAAGCTAAAGAGTATGGTCTTATAGATGAGATAGTAGTCAGCCGTAAAGCGCATGAAGCAGCAAAGGAAAAGGAATAAATGGCAAAAAATTCAGATGGGAAGGTAAGATGCTCTTTTTGTAATAAGACTCAGGATCAGGTAAGAAAACTAATTGCCGGTCCAAATGGAGCTTATATATGTGATGAGTGTATAGCTATATGTGCTGATATCATCGAAGAAGAGATGGAGGATGAAGTAAGTACAAGCTTTGGTTCTTCAAATATAAACCTTTTAAAACCCAGAGAAATCCATGATTTTCTTAATGATTATATCGTAGGTCAGGAGGAAGCAAAAAAAGTACTCTCTGTTGCAGTCTATAATCACTATAAGAGAATCATGTCTTCAAATGATTCTGATGTAGAGCTTCAGAAGAGTAATATTCTTATGCTTGGACCTACAGGTTCAGGAAAGACTCTTCTTGCACAGACACTTGCAAAAATTATTAATGTACCTTTTGCAATAGCAGATGCTACATCGCTTACAGAAGCAGGTTATGTTGGAGAAGATGTTGAGAACATTCTGCTGAAGCTTATTCAGGCAGCCGACTATGACGTTGAAAGAGCCCAGATTGGTATTATATATATCGACGAAGTTGATAAGATAACCAGAAAGGGTGAGAATGTTTCAATCACTCGTGATGTTTCAGGTGAAGGTGTACAGCAGGCACTTTTGAAGATACTAGAAGGAACTGTTGCATCTGTTCCTCCGCAGGGTGGCAGAAAACATCCTCATCAGGAACTCATACAGATTGATACAACTAATATCCTATTTATATGCGGAGGCGCCTTCGAAGGACTCGATAATATTATAGAGACCCGACTTGATAGAAAGTCAATAGGATTCAACGCTGAACTCGGAAAGAAGAAAGAGGAAAGTGTTGGAGAAGCATTCCATAAGGTTCTTCCGGAGGATTTGACAAAATTTGGTCTTATTCCGGAGCTTGTAGGACGTTTGCCTATAAACGTTGCTCTTGATAATCTTGACAGAGATGCACTTGTACGTATTCTTACAGAGCCTAAAAACGCAATCACAAGACAGTTTGTCAAAATGATGGATTTTGACGATGTAAAGCTTAAGTTTGAAGATGCTGCGATAGAAGCTATAGCTGACAAAGCTATTGAGAGAAATACCGGAGCAAGAGGATTACGTTCTATCATCGAGTCTGTAATGACGGATATTATGTATACTGTTCCGTCAGATGAGACAATATGTGAGGTTATCGTTACAAAAGAGGCAGTAGAGGGGACCAGCGCTCCTTTAGTGGTTCATTTTGAGGAAAAAGAAAAAAAAGCCAGATAAATTAAAATCTGGTATCATAAAAGGCGGCCGCTGGAGAGTGGTCGCCTTCTGTGCATTTATAAAATAAAACAGGGAGAAAAGTAAATGACAAAAAACGTAAAGACTTTGCCGTGCGTGGTAATTGCCGGCATGACATTATTGCCTGACGTTATAATCCATTTTGATCTCCAGCGTGGTGGCTCACTTAGCGGCGTTAATGCAGCAATGTTGGGGAGTCAGGAAATATTTATAGTTACAAGGAAAAATGAAGACGCAGAGCAGCCGGCTTTTGAAGATATTTATAAAATAGGAACTATTGCCAAGGTAAGACAGATAATTAAAATGCCGGATAATGAGATGCGTGTAATGGTTGAGTCTATCGAAAGAGCTGAGGTCATCAGTCTTAGTGATAAGGAAGACTATGAAGTAGCCGAGGTTCATACTTTTATAGAAGAGACTCCTCTAAGCGTTGCTGAAAATAAAGCAATGTGCAGAGATATTGAAGAACGTTTTTCAACATTTATTTCATATTTTCCGAGAGTAGGTAAGTCATTCGAAAAACAGCTGAATTCCATTAAGGACCTGGGACAGCTTTGCGATATTGTTATAGCAAATATGCCTCTTGAATTCACGGAAAAGCAGAGAGTGCTCGAAGCTTACGATGTCAGAGACAGATATAAGGTAGTACGTGAAATATTAGAAAATGAGACTGAAATTGCCAGAGTAAGAAATGATCTGGCAGAAAAAATTCAGGTTCGCGTTAATAAAGATCAAAAAGATTATATACTGAGAGAACAGCTTCACTATATAAGAGAAGAACTTGGTGAAGAAAATACAGATGATGATGCTGATAAATATCTTAAACAGTGTGAAAAGCTAAATGCATCCGACGAGGTCAAGGAACGCATCAGAAAAGAGATAGATCGTTTCAGAAATACACCCTCAGGATCTTCAGAAAGCGGAGTAGAGCAGATTTATATTGAAACTCTTTTAGAAATGCCATGGAATACTTCATGTGAAGAGAATAAATCACTTGAAAATGCAAAAAATATTCTTGAGAGGGATCATTACGGCCTTGAAAAAGTAAAGGAAAGAATGTTGGAGTTCCTTGCTGTCAAAAATCTGACTGAAAAGGGACAGAGTCCGATAATATGTCTGGTAGGCCCTCCCGGAACTGGAAAGACTTCTATTGCACGTTCAATTGCAGAGTCACTTGGTAGAAAATATATTAGAATCTCTCTGGGTGGTGTAAGAGACGAGGCTGAAATAAGAGGGCACAGAAAAACTTACATTGGTGCAATGCCTGGGGTTATCGCATCAGGTCTTCAGCATGCAGGAGTAAACAATCCGCTTTTTCTGCTGGATGAAATTGATAAGGTAAGTACGGAATATCAGGGGGCAACAGCATCTGCACTTCTTGAGGTGCTGGATTCAGAGCAAAATAAAGAGTTCAGGGATCACTATATTGAAATTCCTATAGATCTTTCTAATGTTCTTTTTATTGCTACAGCAAATTCTACGGAGAGTATTCCGCGACCACTTCTTGATAGGATGGAGCTTGTTGAGGTTTCCGGCTATACGGAAAACGAGAAACTTCATATTGCAAAAGAACATTTAGTTTCAAAGCAGATTAAAAAGAATGGTTTAAAAAAATCAAATCTTCGGATTTCAGATAAGGCTCTGTATGCCATTATAGATGGATACACCAGAGAAGCAGGAGTGCGCTCGTTAGAAAGAAGAATAGGAGAAATATGCCGTAAAGTAGCTAAAACTATTTATAATGGTGAGGCGAAGTCGGTTTCAGTTTCAGATAAAAATCTGACTAAATTTTTAGGAAATATAAAATATTTTCCGGAGGAAGAGGCCGGAAAGAATACGGTTGGAATTGTGAGAGGACTGGCATGGACTTCTGTAGGCGGAGTTACGCTTGAAATAGAGGTTAATATTATGCCGGGAAAAGGTGTGCTGCAGCTTACAGGTCAGCTTGGAGATGTAATGAAAGAGTCTGCTCAGGCTGCAATGACTTATATTCGTTCGATCAGTGATGAATATGGAATAGCATCATCTTTCTATAAGAACCATGATTTTCACATTCATATTCCGGAAGGTGCAACGCCGAAGGATGGTCCTTCAGCTGGTGTGACAATGGCTACAGCAATTTTTTCAGCAGTAACGAAGCTTCCTGCAAGGGGTGATGTTGCAATGACCGGAGAAATAACCCTTAGGGGAAGAGTGCTGCCGATCGGTGGCTTAAGAGAAAAAATTCTTGCGGCAAAGAACGCAAAGATTTATACTGTGCTCGTACCTGATAAAAACAGGAGAGATGTTGATGAAATATCTGAAGAAATAAAAGATGGAGTCAATATCAAATTTATGAGCGATATGAGCGAAGTTCTTGCGAATGCAATGGTAAAACTTCCGAAGACAAAAAAAGCAGTAAAATGATTTGAAAGGATTCAGATGATAATAAAGAACGTCGAATTGGAAACCGTAGTCGGAGTAACAACTAAAAAGCTGCCGGAAAATAATCTGCCTGAGTTTGCTTTTGCCGGCCGCAGTAATGTTGGTAAATCTTCGCTGATAAACGCCTTGATAAATCGAAAGGCTCTGGCTCGTGTATCATCAACACCCGGCAAGACCCAGACTATGAATTTTTACAGGGTTAATGATGCATTTTATTTTGTTGACCTTCCGGGATATGGATACGCAAAAGTAAAAAGAGATTTCAGGGCGCAATGGGGACCGATGATAGAGGGCTATCTTACTGGCTCAAGACAGCTTAAGGCGGTTTTTCTATTGCTGGATCTTCGCCGGAAGCCTAATGAAGATGACGTTATGATGTATGAATGGATGGTTCAGGCAGGATTCCATCCTATAATTGTTGCAACAAAAAGCGACAAAATTAAGAAAAATGAGCTTGAACGTGCAAAAAACAGCATAAAATCAACGCTCGGAGGAGAAATCTCAAACACATTTTTTACATTTTCCGCATTGAAAAAAACAGGGCGGGACGAGATACTTGATAAAATTGAAGAAATGATGAATGAGTAAGAAAGGAAAGATCAAATGACAAAAGTAGATATTATCTCCGGATTTCTTGGAGCAGGTAAGACAACACTTATAAAGAAACTTATAGCTGAGTCCTTTGCCGGTCAGCAGGTAGTGCTTATTGAGAATGAGTTTGGCGAGATCGGTATTGACAGTGGCTTCTTAAAGGATGCCGGTATCAACATTACAGAGATGAATTCAGGATGTATTTGCTGTTCACTTGTTGGAGATTTTGGTAAAGCTTTAAAAGAAGTAGTAGATAAATACCATCCGGCACGTATTATAATTGAGCCTTCAGGAGTAGGAAAGCTTTCTGATGTGGCAAGAGCTGTAGAAAATGTTGACAGTTCTGCTGAACTTGTAGTTAACAGTCTTGTAACCGTAGTTGATGGTAATAAGGCAAAAATGTATATGAAGAATTTCGGAGAATTTTTCAATAATCAGGTTGAAAGTGCCGGAACAATTATCATCAGCCGTTCGCAGAATATGAAAGACGGTAAGATGGACGAGCTTGAGAAGCTTCTCCGTGAGCATAATAAGGAAGCGGTTCTCGTAACAACTCCCTGGGATGATATAAAGGGTGATCAGATAATTGCTGCTATGGAAAACGGACATACTCTTGTCGATAGTATGTTAGAGGAGTTTGCAAAACATGCAGACGAGGATGAGCATGAGCATCATCACCATCATCATGACGAAGAAGGACATGAGCACCACCATCACCATGATGAAGATGAGCATGAGCACCATCACCATGATGAAGATGAGCACGAGCATCATCACCACCATGATGAGGACGAGCATGAGCATCACCACGAGCATGGTGAGCATTGCCATTGCGGTCATCACCATCATCATGATGCAGATGAAGTATTTACAAGCTGGGGAGAGGAAACTTCCCATAAATTTGATGAGGAAGCACTTAAGACAATTCTTGAGGCTCTTGCTAAGACAGAGAATAATGAATATGGAATCATTCTTCGTGCAAAGGGCTATGTTCCTATGAACGAGGGCTCAGAATGGCTTCATTTTGATCTTACTCCCGGTGAATATGAGATAAGACATGGTTCTGCAGATTACACCGGACGACTTTGTGTTATAGGTTCTGAACTTAAAGAAGATAAGATCAGGGAACTTTTTGGTGTTTAAGGCTTAGAAAGGTAGTTATTTAAGATGTTCAAGAAAAGAGAGATCCCAGTCTATATTTTTACCGGATTTTTAGAAAGCGGTAAAACAAGCTTTATAGAAGAAACTATGAAGGAAGGCCAGTTTGAGGAAGGCGGAAAAAAGGCTCTTATTGTTTGTGAAGAGGGTGAAGTTGAAATTTCCGATGAACTTCTCAAAAAGAATAAATTTAAGGTTTACAATTTTGAAAATGAAGAAGATGTAAATCTCAAGGCATTTGAAAAAATAGAAAGAGACCTCAAGCCGGATACGGTAATAGTGGAATGGAATGGTACCTGGGATCAGAATAATCTGATAGAGGCACTTCCTGATCAATGGCTTATAGGTGAGACTATAGCATTGGTAGACGCATCGACATACCAGGCATATCTTTCCAATATGAAAATGATGATGATAAATCAATTCCAGTACGCCGATCTTATCTGCTTTAACAGATGTACTGAGGATATGGATCTGGCTTCTTATAAAAGAACCTCCAGAGCAAAGAATCGTCGTGCCCAGGTCATTTTTGAGATGACAGATGGACAGATCAACAATGATGTTAAGGAAGAACTTCCCTATGATATCAATGCATCAGTAATAGAAGTCGAGGATGATGACTTCGGTATATGGTATATGGATTGCTTTGATAATGTAGAAAAATATAAGGGTAAGGTGTTTAAGTTCAAGGGCGTTGTATATAAGCCTAAAAAGGCAAAGGAAGATGTCTTTGTTCCAGGACGTTTTGCAATGACCTGTTGTGCAGCTGATATACAGTTCGTAGGCTTCCCGTGTAAATATGAAGGAGTATCGGAACTTAAAGAAAAGCAGGTTGTTACGGTAACTGCTGAGCTTGATTCCGCATTCAGTAAAACCTATGGACAGGAAGCTCCTGTACTTCGTGCAAAATCAATAGAGCCGGCTGAAGCACCAAAAGAAGAAGTTGTATACTTCGGATAAACATTTTTTAGTTTAGGCAAAAGTCATATGTTTTGGTAACTTAATTGCAGGAACACGAAGTGGCGAAAAGTCATAAATCCTCGGATCAGAAATTGTAATAAGCTGATCCGGGGATTTTTTATATGCTTTTAACTTGACATATACCGTACGGGGGTATAGAATACGATTGAAATATATAAGATAAAGAAAGGTCGATCATGGAACAATATAAAATAACGGGTATGAGCTGTGCAGCGTGCAGCGCCAGAATTGAGAAGGCTGTTTCAAATCTTCCCGGGGTGAGAGGATGCTCTGTGAGTCTGCTTACTAATTCTATGGGGGTTGAAGGTACGGCAGATGAGAAGCAGATAATAGATGCAGTTACGAAAGCAGGATATGGTGCAGAAAAAAAAGGTGCAGATTCAGCAGCCAGTGAAAAAAATAAAGACGAGGATGAACTTAAGGATACGGAAACGCCGGTATTAAAAAACAGACTTATCAGATCAGTGATCGTTCTTCTCGTATTGATGTATTTTTCAATGGGGCATAACATGCTGGGATTTCCTGTTCCGAAAGTATTTGAGAATCCGGCTGCTTTGGCAATTGTTGAAATGCTTCTGGCAATAATTGTAATGTATATTAATAAAAAGTTCTTTATTGGTGGATTTAAGTCACTTTTTGGGTTCTCTCCTAATATGGATGCTCTTGTGGCGCTGGGATCCGGGGCATCATTCGGATATAGCCTTGTGGAACTTTTTGCCATGGTATATGCAATGGGTGAGGGTGATCATGAATTGGTCATGAAATACTCAATGAATCTGTATTTTGAGACCGCGGCTATGATACCTACTCTTATCACAGTTGGAAAACTTCTAGAGGCTATTAGTAAGGGCAAGACAACGGACGCATTAAAAAGCCTGATGAAGTTGAGACCTTCTACGGCTGTTGTGGAACGAGATGGAATTGAAACTGAAATTTCAATAGAAGATGTAAAAGTAGGAGATATTTTTATCGTAAGACCCGGTGAAAATATACCGGTAGATGGTATCGTAATAGAGGGAAACAGCGCGGTAAATGAATCTGCACTTACCGGTGAAAGCATTCCTGTGGAAAAAGAAGCGGGAATGAGGGTCTCTGCGGCAACAAATAATAGCTCAGGTTTCTTAAAATGCAGAGCAGAAAGAGTAGGAGAAGATACGACTCTATCTCAGATAATAAGAATGGTAAGTGAAGCTGCTGCTACAAAGGCTCCAATTGCAAGAATAGCGGATAAAGTTGCCGGTATTTTTGTGCCTGCAGTAATTCTGATTGCAGTTATAACTTTTGTTGTATGGCTTTTGCTTGGCCAGACAACAAGTTTTGCAATCTCGAGAGCTATTTCAGTGCTTGTTATCAGCTGTCCATGCGCACTAGGACTTGCAACACCTGTTGCAATAATGGTTGGAAATGGCGTAGGCGCAAAGAATGGTATACTTTTTAAGACTTCAGCTTCACTTGAAAGTTGTGGAAAGCTTGAGAATATTGCACTTGATAAGACCGGAACGATCACTCTGGGTGAACCTAAAGTTACAGATATAATCAATGCAGAGGGGGTTGATAAAGCTTATCTTTTATCTGCAGCTGCCGGTTTGGAGGCAAAAAGTGAACATCCTTTATCAAAGGCCGTTATCAATTATGCTGAGGAAAATTCGATCATAGGATTTGAAGTGAGTGAATTTCAGAATATTCCAGGCAAAGGTCTTAAGGCAAAAAATGAAAAGGGAACGATATCCGGCGGAAATATTAAAATGCCCGAGATAAGCCGCTTTATAGACAAAAAAATGGAGGAAGTCTCGGAAAGGCTGGCAGGAGAAGGAAAAACACCTCTTATATTTGCAGAGAATAGCAGGCTTCTGGGAATAATAGCTGTTGCAGATGTTATAAGAGAAGAGAGCCCGGAGGCAATCAGGGAGCTTAAAGATCTTGGGCTTAAAGTAGTTATGCTGACAGGAGATAATGCAAAAACAGCAGCTGCTATAGGAACAAATGCAGGAGTAGATAATATTGTGGCAGGTGTTCTTCCGGATGGTAAGGCTGAGGTGATAAGTTCGATGAAATCAGTTGGAAGAACAGCTATGACAGGAGATGGAATAAATGATGCGCCTGCTCTTACTTCAGCGGATATTGGAATAGCTATAGGAGCTGGGACTGATGTTGCAATAGATAGTGCAGATCTGGTAGTCATGAATTCCAGTCTTAAGGATGTCTCTGCAGCAATAAGACTTAGTCGTGCAGTTATCAGAAATATTCATGAGAACCTTTTCTGGGCATTCTTTTACAATATTATATGTATACCGTTGGCAGCGGGATGTTATAGCTCTATAACAGGCTGGACAATGAATCCGATGATCGGAGCTGCGGCAATGAGTTTATCGAGTTTTACAGTATGTATGAATGCATTAAGACTTAATCTTGTAAAAATACATGATAGCTCAAAAGATAAAAAAATTAAGAGAAAGTCAGATGCTGCAAAGCTTGATAGGATTATAGATGATATCAATAAAAAAATCATAACGATGGAGGAAAAACAAATGACAAAGACAATGAACATTGAGGGAATGATGTGCGGGCACTGTGAAGCATCAGTAAAAAAAGCGCTTGAATCAGTTGATGGTGTAACATCTGCTGAGGTAAGTCACGAGAAGGGTACAGCCGTAATAACACTTTCAAATGAGGTAGATGATGCAGTTCTAACAAAAGCAGTGGAAGATAAAGACTATAAAGTGCTTACTATAAATTGAATTGAGTAGTTAAATATAAAAAAGAATCCGGCAAATGATTACCGGATTCTTTTTTTACCAGAATTTTTTCATTTTGAAAATATTTTGATTGTTCTTATATTCGTATGAAACTTCGTCCATACTTTTTTTGACCATGAAAATACCAAGACCACCGATCTGTCGCTCTGCAACAGAAAGCGTAATATCAGGATCCGGCTTTTCAAGCGGGTTATACGGAACGCCGGAGTCTGTAAGTGTAACAATGACACCATTTTTATTATCTGATGATTCGATCTCAATGCATACATCACCCTTTTCAGGACTATATGCATAATTAGCTACATTAATAAACATTTCTTCTAAAGCTACGTCCAATTGCATTTGAGGTTTCGGAGGACAGTTATTTTCTTCAAGGAAGGAGTCCAAAAAAGCAAGTACGTCATCAAGTTTTTCCACCTCGGCAATCGTAGTCAGTTTTTTTGCCATGCCTTCCAACCTCACAATTACTCGATAGTTAAAATATCTGAGAAACCTGTAACATCAAAAATGTCTTTAATTGTTTCATTGACGTTTGTGATTTTCATAGACCCTTGCTTATTCATTGTTTTCTGACAACTTAAAAGTACTCGGAGTCCTGCTGAAGAAATATACTCAAGTGCTGAAAAATCAAACACGAGATTGGTTAAATCTCCAAGAACTTCTTTAAGACTGGATTCAAGCTCAGGAGCTGTTGTTGTATCAAGTCTTCCACTAAGTGAAACGGTTAAGTTGCTGCCGTCCTGTGTTTTTTTAATATCCATAATAAACCTCCAAATTAATTATAATGTTTTTACTGTATAGGAATTAGAATAAACAGTAAATATGCTGCAAAGTATCCAGCACGATATTTGAAATAATTACGATTTGGGTATTAATTCCTTTCTTTTTGCCTTTTCCCCATTCAAATTATACATTAAGCTTAAAATTACTTCAATAATTCTTTGGAATGCTCGTAAAAGAATACAAATTGTATTAAAGAAGTTTGTTGCAATTTAAATTGCGTATTGACTGAATTGTGACTAGAGGAAGAGAGATTTACATTACTATAAGAAAGTTTTTTTGCAGAAAGAATTTGTTTTTGTGAAATTTTAATCAATATTTCATTGTAAAATTTTTTATCTTAATGTATATTATTAACGGTAGAGTGAATTTTATATAGAACACAGTCTGCCGTTTTCAACTACGGCGTGTTTTATAACTATTCGTACTCGTGCAAGTTTAGCTGTATGGTTATGGCTCACAGAACCGTAACAGCTTCTTATTTGCTGGAAAGGAGAAATTAAAAATGATCTATTCAACAGAAGTCAAGAACATGTGCCCCATCGGACAGGGCGTACATCACGGTGCCGCACCGATCCCGGAGGAGGCAAAGTGGGTTAAGTCAAAGGAGATTAAGGATATCTCCGGTTATACTCACGGCATAGGCTGGTGTGCTCCTCAGCAGGGAACCTGTAAGCTTTCCCTTAACGTAAAGGATGGCATCATTCAAGAGGCACTTGTTGAGACTATTGGTTGTTCAGGTATGACCCACTCAGCAGCTATGGCAGCTGAAATCCTTCCGGGTCTTACACTTCTTGAGGCTCTTAACACAGACCTTGTTTGTGACGCAATCAACACTGCTATGAGAGAGCTTTTCCTTCAGATCGTATACGGAAGAACCCAGAGCGCATTCTCAGAGGATGGTCTCCAGATCGGTGCCGGACTCGAGGATCTTGGTAAGGGTCACAGATCTATGATCGGTACAACTTACGGTACTCTTGAAAAGGGTCCCAGATATCTGGAACTTACAGATGGTTACATTACAGACCTCGCATTAGATGAAAATGATGAGATCATCGGTTACAAGTATGTAAACTTTGGTAAGATGATGGACTTCATCAAGAACGGTGACGATGCTGCAGAGGCTTTAAAGAAGGCTTCAGGCCAGTATGGTCGTGTTGCTGACGCTGTTAAATTCGTCGATCCACGTAAAGAGTAATTTAGGAGGAAAAGTAAATGGAACTGTTTGAATCATACGAAAGAAGAGAGAAGCAGATTCTCGCAAAGCTTAATGAATATGGTATCAGCTCGATCAAAGAAGCTGAGGAGATTACAAAAAACGCAGGACTGGATGTTTATCACCTTATCGAGAATATTCAACCTATCTGCTTTGAGAATGCTAAGTGGGCTTACACAGTAGGTGCTGCTATCGCTATCAAGAAGAACTGCCGCAAGGCATCAGAGGCAGCTGCAGCAATCGGTGAGGGACTTCAGTCTTTCTGTATCCCTGGTTCAGTTGCTGACAGACGTAAGGTTGGTCTTGGCCATGGTAACCTTGGTAAGATGCTTCTTGAAGAAGATACAGAGTGTTTCGCATTCCTTGCAGGTCATGAGTCATTTGCAGCTGCTGAGGGTGCTATCGGTATCGCTGAGAAGGCTAACAAAGTTCGTCAGAAGCCTCTTCGTGTTATCCTTAATGGTCTTGGAAAAGATGCAGCTCAGATCATTTCACGTATAAATGGTTTTACTTATGTTGAAACTGAGTATGACTATTTCACAGGTGAACTTAAAGAGAGTTTCAGAAAGTGCTATTCTAAGGATGATAAGAGCCCTAGAGCACTTGTAAACTGCTATGGTGCTAACGATGTTCAGGAAGGTGTTGCAATCATGTGGCATGAGAACGTTGATGTTTCCATCACCGGTAACTCAACCAACCCGACAAGATTCCAGCATCCTGTTGCAGGTACATATAAGAAAGAGCGTATCGAAGCTGGCAAGAAGTACTTCTCAGTTGCTTCAGGCGGTGGTACAGGACGTACACTTCATCCTGATAACATGGCTGCAGGTCCTGCAAGCTATGGTATGACAGATACTCTTGGCCGTATGCACTCAGATGCTCAGTTTGCAGGTTCTTCTTCAGTTCCGGCACACGTTGAAATGATGGGTCTTATCGGTGCAGGTAACAACCCGATGGTAGGTATGACAGTATCAACTGCTGTTTCTATCGAGGAAGCAGCGAAGGCAGGCAAGTTCTAAAGAAAAATCAATAAAAAGATAAAGAAATACCGCAGTCCTCACGGATTGCGGTATTTTTTTTCCAACGGCTTTTTTGTAGATGTTGCTCAGGGTGATGGCGAATGGAATATGATCCGTATGAACGTGGATGATAAATAAAGAGATTTATTTTTATTCTGTACTTTGCAAAAAACATAGATGAAATTTGTTCTTTTTAAAAGATATCTAGTATAAAATATAGTTAAATAATTTGTATTCATAAGGTTTGTATCACATCTATATCTATGAATCTAATATATAAGGGGTAATGAGGAGATAATGGTTACAACTATAAGAAAAATCTGTAAAGAAAATGCTATAAATATTGCAGATACCTATTTTGAAAAGAGTGATCCGGAGGTGGCTGATTTTGTTATCGTTTCCGGAGATAATTATTCATTTAAGGATAATGACGGAGAAAAAAAGAGTCTGTTCTATAAAAATACAGTTGAAATACTGGATTTTCCAAATCTGTGTAAAAAAATTCCACAACTATCAAATGTCGAGTATATGATAAGAGACCGGCTTCCGTATTTTACGGCTGGCCTTGATAAGCTTAAGAATGCCATTGAAAGCGGGAAAAAAGTGGCTGTAGAGGGTGGTCCGTGTCTTTTTGGAACAGAAGAAGTTAAGGTTGAAATTGTCCATAAAGACGGAAAGTCATATTTTTTTGATTACAATACGGGCAAGGCATATCTTGAACATGGTGAATTATCTGAAAATGTCAACTTCGCAGAGAATATCAGAGGATCTGTTTCAGATATAAAGGCTATTCATTTTCAGAATAACAAAACAGGTCTGACGTCGCAGGAATATTATTTCATAAAATATCCTTATGAGATGGCAAAGGCATTGGGTGGACCTTTGGTTATTCCTATCCCCGATATATCATATGTGAAATACTTAGATGCTGTAGTAGCGGATCTGAGTCCGAATATAAGGGAAGCAGCGCTGGACGAGTTTTTGAATGTTGAGTATGAGATAACAGATCTATATCTTGAATTGATCGAACAGATGAGAAAGCTTCATCCGGAAGTCAGCTGCGAGGTTGTACATGCAAGGGACAAAGATCTTGTAGAAAAATATTACAATGCCAGAGAGCCTTTTATAGAGAGGAGTAGAGTTATCAGAAAACTCACCGGACTCCCGGACAGGCTCGAATCTATAAAAGATTACGTGTCAATGCCGGCACTTCCGTATTATTTGTACGGAATAAGCGATATAGTGGAAATTGACAGTATGGATGAAACGGATTCATACAGAAAGTGCTGCTTTGCACATAAAGGAACTATTAATCTTTCCTGCATTTTATTTCCGGAGCTTCTTTCTAAAGATAAGGTGCATACTGTTTTTGAGTCTGCACGAAAGATAAAGGAGTATGGCAGATATGAAATCAGTTGAGAGGACAAAGAAATATTTATTTACAAAGGGCATGACCCGAATAGATATTTTAATAGTGGTGCTTATCGCTTTTTCTGTTTTGATGATAAGGATTTTGGATTTTTCACCCTTAAGGTCTTTGAGATCACAAACTGATATTTCATATGGATATATGGCCAGGCAGGACTCGGACGGGTTTATATATGTTTTGGATGATGAACATGGCAGAATCTTATCTTTTGATGAAAATAGCAGGATAAAATTTGCAATAACAAATATGGGAGACGAAAAAAGCGAAGGGCTTTATGTAGATGGATTTGCTTTTGATGAAAAATTTCTTTATATAAATGCCAGTGAATGGAATGGTATGTCTCTGTCGAGAGAGGCTATATTAAAATATGATCTGAACGGAAATTATATAGAAACAGTCACCGACAGGGATTATTCAGAAGAACGTACAAATAAACACAGGTTTTATGGATTAAACGCAGATGATGGAGAATTAAATTATATAGAGTGCCTTAAGGATTCTTTTCTATGGGGAGAAAGTGAAATATCTTATCCAAATGCATTTAATGCAGTTGCTGATGCGGCATTTTATAAGGGCAGTTTTTATATTCTCGATAAATCAGGGATTATATATGAATATTCAAAAGATGGCTCTCGTTCATTGATATATTCAGTAAAAAACGAAGAAGAAAAGTATCCGGTTCCGTACAGGATGTCAGTTGACAGGGAAGGAAATATTTATTTTACAGATGTAAGGAATGATGCCATATGCAGGGTAAACAGAGAAAGAGCAACAAGTGATCTTGTTTGTCATACAGGTTCAGATACTGTTTATGAGAGTGAAGATGGAAAGTTGGTTTTCTGTGAAGATGAAGGGGTAATCATTAAAGATGGAGATAATGAGAGTCTTTATCTTACATTAAAGAAAACCTTCAGGCAGAGAGTTACTGATTACCTTGGGCTTTTTTTCGGGATCATTATTAGTATTCTCTTTTTAATAATTTTTATAAGAGTTATATATAATCTTATAAAACGTAAACATTCTCCTGTTAAGATATTATCGTTCTGGTTTGTTGCGGTAATTGTTATTGTATCTTCAATACTATGCAGCATGCTGCTTAATTCATTTAAGGCAAATTACCGGCAAAAACTTGAGGAACAGCTCAGATGTGCTGCATATATGGTTGCGAATCAGATAAGCGCATTTGGAAATGACAGTATAGATAATGTCGATAAAATAAGTGGTTTCGGGGGTAGTTCATATAACAAACTCTGTGAAATTATGGATAACTCCTTTGATATGAGCATTGATATATATAACAATATTTACTGTAATATATTAAAGCTGGATAAAAAAGCTTCTAAGGGATATGCTGTAGCATATCTTGATCAGGCTATAGGAAATTATTACCCACTCGATGAGGTAGAGACTGAGGAACTTAAGGCTGTATATAAAACAAAATCTGATGTATGGAATCAGAATCTGGCAGATTTATCGGGCTCTTATCTTTCCGTAAAAGTACCTGTTTTTGATAAAAAAGGTGAGGTTGTGGCAGCTGTTGCTGTAGGAGCAGAATTATATGTAATAAATGGTATCATAGATGATCTTCAGAAAAAAGTACTGATGTCAATAGTTATCATGATACTGATCATCTGGGTTGTCATTGGAGAGGGAATCAGCTTCGCAACAAATCTTACAGCATATAGAGAAGATGTTCAGAATAAAGAAGGGAATGTATTTCCCGGGCATCTTATAAGGTTACTTGTTTTTCTTGTTTTTGCAGTATATAACATGGCAACTACTTTTATGCCTGTTTATATCATGCGGCAGACTGGGATTTTCCCGACCGGAGCAAGGGATTTTCTTGGTGCGATCCCTGTGACGATAAATCTTTTCATTATAGGATTAATGTCACTTTTCTGTGCCCGACTTATCAGAAAACATGGAATGGGAAAAATAGTAGCATTTTCTGTTCTTTCATCAATGACGGGTAATCTTTTGATGTTTGTCTATCCGCATTATATAACAATAGTTATAGGACTTATACTTGATGGAATAGGAGTTGGACTCATCACTAATTCAATTTATGTACTGATCACATATATAAAGGATGAAGTGAGCCGTATATGGGGCTTTAGTGCATATAACGGAGCTTATCTCTCAGGAATAAATTTTGGTATGATGATAGGATCATTTCTAGCGGTAATGGTTGGTCACAGATTTGTTTTTTTGATAATTGCATTGGTCTGGCTCTGCCTACTGGGAATAAGCATTTATATGGTGAGAATGATGTCTTCATTTATTGAGATTCAGGAGGAAGAAAGGACGGAAGAAAGCTCGACAGCAGAATTCGTATTCAGGAAACCCGTTATAAGCTTTATCGCCCTTATACAAAATCCTTATATTGTATTTGGCAGTTTCGTTTTTTATTACATTCCGCTCTATTGTGATCAGAACGGACTGGATGAAACGATATGTTCATTGCTGATAATGCTTTATTCGGAAATTGCTGTTATCTGCGGAGACCTTTTTATAAAAAATATATCAAAGTCGATCGGAAATTACGCAATTTATACTGCCATAGCAAGTAATATTGCGGCAATTATAGTTTTTTCACTGTCACCGAATCTTTTGGGAGTTATAATAGCTCTTTTGCTTATGGGAATTGCAGCTTCTTATGGAAAACCTGTACAGCAGAAATATTTCATGGGATTTGAGGAAACCAGGAAATATGGAGAGGATAAGGCCATGGGAATATATAATTTTTCGGAGAATATAGGTGAATCACTTGGACCGGTAATAATGGGAGAAATGATGGCCGCAGGACCGGCTTCGGTATATGTTGCTGGATTTCTTTCGCTGGTTGGTGGAATGACTTCGCTTCACTATCTTATAAACAGAAAGGAGCTAAAAAATGGAAGATAAGGATCGATATAAAAGACCTTTAAGGCGGAGGATACTTTTTGGATGTTCTCTTTATATTGTTTTGGTTTCCCTGGTACAGGCTTTTTTTGGAGGATATACCTATTATCATGAAACCGTGAAAAGATATCAGGAATATATAAATGGAATTCTTAATTATACCATTGCTGAAATAGATGCAGAAGATATGAAAAAATGTATCGAAGAGGGAACGAAGAGTATTAGTTTCGAGAATACACAGGAGGTTCTCAATAAAACCAAAGAAGCTTATGATATTCATTATATTTATATTGTCAAACCGCTCAATACTGAAGAGGTTGACAATATGATGGATGTAATGGCCGGAGTTACGGATTACGAGAGACAATACGAAAAAGAAACACTTACATATCTTGGCAATCTTACGGGTACGGCATATTCAGCTGATATTGCACAGATCTTTCTTAACGGACTTAACAGTAATCCGGGTGAGATAATTTATTTCGCGGAAAATACTGAATTTGGACATGATTATACAGGAATAACACCAATAATTGATGGAAGCGGAAATGCGATAGCTGTTCTTGCGGTAGACATTCCTATTAATGATCTTTACAGTGTTGTTGAGAATTATATAAAAATATCGCTGATCCAGATCGTTATTTTGTTGATAATAATAGTGTTTATTATGTCAAAATGGATGGAAAAAGAGATCGTAAATCCTATAATCAAATTAAAAGAGTCGGCAAGGGGGTTTGTAGAAAGCAGCAGAGGACAGAACGATCCAAATCTTATAGAATTTACGGATCCTGAGATAAATTCTGAAGATGAAATGCAGACTTTATCTGAATCTTTGGTAACGATGGCAGGCGATATAAAAGAATATATGGCCAATCTGATGAAAGAGACCAGAGAGAAGGAAAGGATAGGCACGGAACTGGAGCTTGCGACAAGCATTCAGGCAGATATGCTCCCGAATATTTTCCCTGCTTTTCCGGAAAGAGAGGATATAGATATTTTTGCATCTATGACTCCTGCGAAAGAAGTCGGCGGAGATTTTTATGATTTCTTTTTAATAGATGATGATCATCTTGGAATGGTAATTGCGGATGTTTCAGGCAAAGGAGTGCCGGCTGCGCTCTTTATGATGATGTCAAAGATCCTTGTTAACAATTTTGGCATGATGTGTAAATCGCCTGCTGAGGCTCTCATGAATGCGAATACACAGATATGTAAAAGTAACGCTAATGACATGTTCGTTACGGCCTGGTTTGGTATTCTCACTATTTCTACCGGTCATGTTGTTGCATCAAATGCCGGTCATGAATATCCTGTAATAAAGACGGCAAAAGGACAATTTGAAATATTTAAGGATAAACATAAAATGCCTCTTGGAAGTATGGATGGGATCAAATATCAGGACTATGAATTTACCCTGGAAAGGGGAGGCGGTATTTTTGTTTATACCGATGGTGTTGCTGAGGCGACCAATAGTGAAAATGAACTTTTTGGAATGGAGAGAACTTTGGATGCACTCAACAGCAATGCAGATGCCGGAGTTGAGGACATTCTTAAAAATGTCAGAGAAAAGATTGATGAATTTGTAGGTGATGCGCCTCAGTTCGATGATCTGACGATGATGGCAGTAAAATTAAAATAATATGAAAAAGACCTTCGCATATTATGCGAAGGTCTTTTTATCAATAAGGAATCTGGATTATACGCTTTCGGCTATTTCGAAAATAAGTTTCTCAGTATCTTCAAATCCGAGACATGCATCGGTTATAGACTGACCGTAGGTCATGTGATCGGATATTTTCTGATTACCTTCAACAAGATAACTTTCAATCATCAGACCTTTTACGAATTTACGGATATCATTGTTATGATTTCTCGAATACATAACATCTTTTGCAATACGGATCTGTTCCTTGAATTTCTTGCCGGAATTTGAGTGGTTGGTATCGATAACACAGGCTTTATTTTTTAAGTCGTGTTCGGAATAAACCTCCAAAAGCCGCATAATATCTTCGTAATGATAATTAGGGGTCGTACGTCCGTCTTTATTTACAGAACCCCGAAGGATGGAGTGGGCAAGAGAATTTCCGTTTGTTTCGACCTCTTTGCCGCGATATACAAATGTGTGTGCACCCTGGGCAGCGGTGATCGAATTCATTAAGACAGAAAGATCACCGGAGGTGGGATTTTTCATTCCTGTGGGAAGATCAAAGCCTGAAGCAACTATTCTGTGCTGCTGATCCTCAACGGAACGGGCACCTACAGCAACATAGGAAAGCATGTCTGATACATAACCCCAGTTATCCGGATAAAGCATTTCGTCAGCGCCGGTAAGGCCGGTTTCACGGATAGCCCTAACATGCATGTGGCGCATGGCAAGAAGACCTTTCTCGAAATCAGTATCTCCCTCAGGGTCGGGCTGGTGTATGATTCCTTTGTAGCCTTCGCCGGTGGTACGCGGCTTATTGGTATAAATTCTGGGAATAATGATGATTTTTTCGTAGACCTTATCCGCAATAGGTTTTAAGCGGTTGATGTATTCAATTACCGGTTCTTCACTGTCTGCGGAGCAGGGACCGATAACAAGAAGAAATTTATCGGACTTTCCGGTGAGAACATCGGCTATTTCAGCATCTCTTTTTTTCTTTGCTTCTTTTAAGGCATCTGTCATCGGAATTATAGTTCTGATATCTTCAGGTGTCGGAAGCGCTTTGATAAATTTGAATGACATATCTGAATGGCTCCTTTAAAAAATTTATATAAAATATTCTTTTACAGATTAACTTGCTAAAGTATATCACAAGTTATTAGATGTTGCAAAAGTATTTATTAGAGGTTAAAATAATTTGATAAATTTTGTTAGGGAGTTGTCAGATGAGGATAGAGAAAAAGATTATCTTTGCTGTAACGGGGCTGCTCTTTGCATTCGTAATGAGTCTGCTTCTTTTTTATGCTGAAAAACTACATGTTTATACGATACGTGCTCTGCCCTGCAGCAATTTAAGAATATTATTTGCCGGACTATTGTTAAATATAATTCTTATAACAATTATATACAAACTAAGAAAGAAAACAGAACTGATACTGGAAAGGACTGCAAAATGGATAGTACCGGCAATTGTTATCATTTTACTGGTTTATGAAATGATCTTTACCTATAGCAGTTATTTTTATACTGACTGGGATCCGGCGGGACTTATCGATGCTGCTGAAAAAATTGTCAGAGGAAATACCGAGGATATTAGCATCGGATATATATCAGCGCATCCAAATAATCGTTTTTTGATATGGATATATTTGATCATTTTTAAGATCACTATATTTTTCACCGGAAATTGTCAGATCATGTCAATAATATGGATACAGTGTCTGCTGACATCTTTAACCTGCTTTTTGATTTACAGGCTTTTAAGAAAACTTGGTAATTCGAGGACTTTCTCTTTTTGTGTTTTTATGGCTGCATCTATTTATATCGGCATGTCACCGTGGCTCAATGTTCCGTATTCAGATGAGGCGGTACTGATACTTCCGCTCTATCTGCTTTATCTTTATATTAAACGGACAGATATGTTTTCATGGATTATTATAGGATTATTGACTGCTGTTGGATATGCGATCAAACCTCAGGTGGTGCTAATGACGATTGCCATGATCGCGTACTCTGTATTACAGAGATTGTGCGGAGTGAGAAAAAGAGGGAAAGAAGGGAGCTTTGAGTGTGCTGCGGGATTTTTGGCAGCAATCTTTATTTTCCTTCTGGTCCTTAATGGAACTATACTTCCATCGCTCAATCTTAATCTTGATGTTACAAAAGAATTTGGGATAAGCCATTATTTTATGATGGGGCTAAATCATGATACGGATGGTGTTTATTCAAATGAAGACACTGAGTATACAGCTTCGTTTGAAAATAAGCATGCCAGGAATTCAGCAGATATCGATCTTGCAAAACGCAGGATAAGAGATTACGGGGCAGCGGGAACAGTCAGACATTTCATACGAAAACTTATTGTTAACTATGGTGATGGCTCATTTGCATGGGGGATAAACGGAAACTTTTTTGCAGGAAGACCTGAGGGAATGAACACCATATTTACAGATTTTTTCACTGATATAATTTATGACAGCGGAAGCCGATTTAAAGATGGACTGATGCTGGCACAGGGCATATGGCTTCAGATTCTTTTAGGATCAATGCTGGTTTTTATAAAAATATTTTCAAAAGAAAAGGAGAGCGAGAAGGATCACTCTGATGCAATGGCGATCATCTCACTCTCACTTATTGGAATTACAGCATTTGAACAGACTTTTGAGGCATTGTCGCGTTATCTTTTTATTTATTCACCGCTTTTTCTTTTGCTGGCAGCAGACGGCTGCAGATCTGAAGTAAGGCTGATACGGACTGTATCAGAGCAGCTCCAACGACTGAGATCAGTGCCAGGATCGGAATGAAGAGCAGGAATGCAGTAAGGCGATTAAAGGTCATATAGCGGAATTTTTCCATGACAGCATATAGTATTACGTGGTGTACGAGAAATATTCCGTATGAATATTTGCTTAAAAATTTAATTACTGTATTAGGAATACTGTCCTCTGACGGAAAATCAAATCTATTGCTTATGTATGAAAAGATCAGACAAAAAGCGAAGGCCATAATGGTCGAGACGATTATCTTTGGCAGAGCGACAGGAACTATTGTAAGGAAAACTATGGATACTGCACTTAAAACTGCAATCCATAGTTTTATTATTTTCTGGCGATAGGTTACAAAGAGCATTCCAAGCCAGAAATTCATCATACAGGTCCAGATGCACATATTATCGGATATAAGAGTATGTGAATTATAATATTTTATAAAAACAATAAATATGTTGCTGTCAGGACTTGATGAAAAATTATTTCTATAGAGGTTAAAAACATATAGAAATGTAAGTATGGCAGTCGATGGCCAGCGGAATTTTCTAAAGGCAAAAGCAAGGAGCGGATAGAGGAGATAAAGCCATATTATTGCTCCTAAGAACCATTCACCGAGACAGTAATAATTTTGTCCGAGGTATGAAAAATATCCATCCATTCCGAAAAGAGTGAAGAGATAATTTGACTTTGGACCGCCCCAGTCCCAGATGCCGAGTTTTCTTGAATTTATCACATACATGATTATCCATGCTGTATAAAAGTATGGATAAATTGATAAAGCGCGTTTTTTATAGAAGTTAAAAATACCTTTGATTCCAAATGGACCGGTGTGGTTATACCAAAGAGCGGCTCCTGATATCATAAAAAATATAGCT
Source organism: Lachnospiraceae bacterium C1.1 (assembly GCA_030434875.1). Lineage (NCBI taxonomy): Bacteria > Bacillati > Bacillota > Clostridia > Lachnospirales > Lachnospiraceae > Lachnospiraceae bacterium C1.1. The sequence continues at coordinate 349,913 of JAUISW010000001.1, forward strand.
ACAAATATTCCGCCCCAGTCACCGTTTGTAAATCTTAAAAAATCAGTTCCCTTTCCGGGGATCGCATATTCGTAAAATGTATAGCTGTAATGAAAAAAGACAATGATCACGCAGCTTATGGCACGGATCAGATCTAAATATTTTATTTTTTCCTTAGCTGCCAATTTAATATAGTTTCCTTTCAGATAATTGTTATAGTATTAATCCTGCAGAGAAATCTGTTCAGGGATTCTTTTACGGAAAAGGGTATAATATTTGAATCCGCAATTTATGAGAACATTTATTGCTCTGTCAAAATCAGCTGCGATCTCCACTGTTGAATGGGCGTCCGAACCTACAGTTATAATCTCGCCGCCGAGCTCTCTGTATCGTTTAAGGATAGACTCGGCAGGATTGGGTCCTGTCATACCTTTTCTAAAGCCTGCAGAATTGATCTCTATTCCTTTTCCTTTATTTATTACTGTTTTTAAAATTTCATCCAGTATATCTGAATATTTCCGGTAGCTGAAGCTTTTATCTGCCGTTGGACCGTATCTTAAAGCGTAGTCAAGATGACCATAGACGTCATAGACATCGAAAAGCTCTGCACATTTCAATTCCTCTTCAAAATATGCGCGGTGGGCTTTTTCCTCGCTTTCGAAAAGCTCGTAATAGCCGCCTGAGCCCGGATCCTTACCTTTTACCACATGGGAGGAGCCGATTATAAAATCAAAAGGATATTCTTTTACATACTGTTTATAGTGCTCAACAATGTGAGGCTGAAGGCCAAGCTCGACACCAAAAAACACATTGATACGTTTTTCAGCTGAGTTTAGTTCTTTGTATTTCTTAAAATATGAATCCGTATCTACTTCAAAAGCTCCGGGACCTTCGTCATAGGGGTTATCATAGTCCATATGTTCTGTAAAACATATATTTTCAAGACCTTTGGAAACTGCGGAATCTATCATGTCACGCATTTCTGATTTCCCATCGGTTGAAAAGCGACTATGCATGTGAAAGTCTGATCTTATCATAAAAACTCCTTTCGGATGAACCTTATACGCTACAATAGTATATATTTGAAAGCTTGGAAAATGCAATAGAATAAGATATTAAAAATACAAATAGTTAAAGTTTTATCAAAATTTCGAACATACACTTGAATTTTGCTCATTAATAAAGTACAATAAATACGTTGACTTGGGAAATCGGGATTACTCCTTCCGTTTACAAGAAGTCACGGAGTACATGTAGTGTACCAACATTCAAATTTTCTAATTTTCAGGAGGATTTTCAAATGGCAGTTAAAGTAGCGATTAATGGTTTTGGTCGTATCGGCCGTCTTGCATTTCGTCAGATGTTCCAGGCAGAGGGATTTGAGATCGTAGCAATCAACGATCTTACAAGCCCTGACATGCTTGCATATCTTCTTAAGTATGACTCATCACAGGGTCGTTATGCAAAGGCTGACAAGGTTTCCAACACAGATCATTCAATCATCGTTGATGGCAAGGAAATCGAGATCTACAAGGAAGCAGATGCTAAGAACCTGCCTTGGGGCAAGCTTGGCGTAGACGTTGTACTTGAGTGCACAGGCTTCTACACATCTAAGGCAAAGGCACAGGCTCATATCGATGCTGGTGCAAAGAAAGTCGTAATTTCTGCTCCTGCAGGAAACGATCTTCCTACAATCGTTTACAATACAAACCACGAGACACTTACAGCTGATGACAACATCATCTCTGCTGCATCATGCACAACCAACTGCCTCGCACCTATGGCTAAGGCTCTTAACGAGCTCGCTCCTATCGAGTCAGGTATCATGGTTACTATCCACGCTTACACAGGCGATCAGATGATCCTTGATGGTCCTCAGAGAAAGGGCGACAAGAGAAGAAGCCGTGCAGGCGCTGAGAACATCGTTCCTAACAGCACAGGTGCTGCAAAGGCAATCGGCCTTGTTGTTCCTGAGCTTAACGGCAAGCTCATCGGTTCAGCTCAGAGAGTACCTGTACCGACAGGTTCAACAACAATCCTTACAGCTGTTGTTGACGGCGATGTAACTGTAGAGCAGGTTAACGAGAAGATGAAGGCTTCAACAAATGAGTCATTCGGCTACAATGAGGATCTCATCGTTTCTAAGGATATCGTTGGAATGACATATGGTTCACTCTTCGATGCTACACAGACAATGGTAGTTCCTGCAGGCAATGGTAAGACTGAGGTTCAGGTTGTTTCATGGTATGACAACGAGAACTCATTCACATCCAATATGTGCAGAACAATCAAGTATTTCGCTAAGTTCCTTAACAAGTAATTTAGAGGAAAACCAGAAGGTCCGGTCCCAATTAGGGCCGGGCCTTTTTTAGAAGAAAAATTAGGAGGTAAATATCAATGGCACTGAATAAAAAGACTGTTGATGATTTTAATGCTGCAGGAAGACGCGTTCTTGTAAGATGCGACTTTAACGTACCGCTCAAAGAGGGCAAGATCACAGATGAGACTCGTGTAAAGGCTGCTCTTCCTACAATACAGAAGCTTATCGGAGATGGCGCAAAGGTTATCCTTTGTTCTCACCTTGGAAAGGTTAAGAATGGCCCTAATGAAGGCGAGTCACTTGCACCTGTTGCAAAGAGCCTTTCAGAGAAGCTTGGAAAAGAAGTTAATTTTGTTGCTGACTACAATGTTACAGGCGAGGCTGCAACAAAGGCAGTAGCTGAAATGAAAGATGGAGATGTAGTCCTTCTTCAGAATACACGTTTCAGAGGCAAAGAGGAGACAAAGCCCTCTGAGGCAGGTGAGGCATTTGCAAAAGAGCTGGCTGACCTCTGCGACGACTATGTATGTGATGCATTCGGTTCTGCTCACAGGGCACATGCATCAGTATCGGTTGTTACAAAGTATGTCCGTGAAAAGGGCGGCAACTGTGCAGTCGGATACCTTATGGAGAAAGAGATCAAGTTCCTCGGCAATGCCGTAGAGAACCCGGTTCGTCCTTTCGTAGCTATCCTCGGCGGTGCTAAGGTTGCTGATAAACTTGCAGTTATCGATAACCTTCTTACAAAGTGCGATACGCTTATCATTGGTGGCGGTATGGCTTATACATTTATCAAGGCTCAGGGCGGTTCTGTCGGTAATTCTCTTATCGATGAGAGCAAACTTGACTACTGCAAGGAGATGATGGCAAAGGCTGATAAACTCGGCAAGAAGCTTCTTCTTCCTATCGATACAGTAGCTGCAGCTAATTTCCCTAATCCTATTGATGATCCTAACCTTCAGACAGAAGTTGTTAAGACAATGGAGATTCCTGCAGATAAAGAAGGTCTTGATATCGGACCTGAGACACGTGCTATGTATGCTGATGCTGTTAAGTCAGCAAAGACAGTTGTTTGGAACGGACCTATGGGTGTTTCAGAGAACCCTGTTCTTGCAGCAGGCACTATTGCAGTAGCTGAGGCTCTTGCAGCAACAGATGCTACAACTATTATCGGCGGCGGCGACAGCGCAGCAGCTGTTAATAACTTAGGTTTTGGCGACAAGATGTCACACATCTCCACAGGCGGCGGTGCTTCACTTGAGTTCCTTGAGGGTAAGGAGCTTCCCGGTGTAGTAGCAGCTGATGATGCTAACTAATATTTTAGTAAATATAAATGGTTAAAAGGAGAATAAAAATGGCAAGAAGAAGAATTATCGCCGGAAACTGGAAGATGAACATGACTCCCAGCGAGGCATTAAAGCTTGTAGATACATTAAAAGACCTCGTAAAGAATGATGACGTAGATGTAGTTTATTGCGTTCCTGCAATTGATATCGTACCTGTTGCAAATGCAGTTAAGGGGTCAAATGTCAAGGTTGGTGCTGAGAACTTCTATATTGAAGATAAGGGCGCTTTCACAGGTGAGATTTCTGCACCTATGCTCAAGGATGCCGGTGTAGAGTACATCATCATTGGTCATTCTGAGAGAAGAGATATCTTTGGAGAGAATGATATCCTTATCAATGCAAAGGTTAAAAAAGCTTTCGCAGCTGGTTTAAAGCCTATCCTTTGCTGTGGTGAGTCACTTGCACTTCGTAAGGCTGATACTTACAAGGAGTGGATCGAGAGACAGATCACATGGGATCTTTCAGGTGTTACAGCAGATCAGGTTAAAGAGCTTGTTATTGCTTATGAGCCTATCTGGGCAATCGGTACAGGCGAGACAGCTACAGCTGATCAGGCTGAGGAAGTTTGCAAACTTATCCGTGAGCTTATTGCAAAGCTTTATGATGATGCAACTGCAGAGGCAGTTCGTATTCAGTATGGCGGATCAATGAATGCAGGCAACGCTGCAGAGCTTCTTGGCAAGCCTAATATCGATGGCGGACTTATCGGTGGTGCATCACTTAAGCCTGACTTTGGTAAGATCGTTAACGCTTAATATTATATTATGAAAAGAGACTGTCGTTTTTTGCGGCAGTCTTTTTTCTTACTTTATATAAATTATTCTTATTTTATGCCGATATAATAAAAGATAAGACTGAGTCCTCATGTTTACTATTATCTTGACAAAAAACCATAGAAAATCTAAAATTAAATTAATTATGTATTTTTGTTTATTTTTACAGCTAGACGCATTTATAGCGTAATAAAAATAACAAAAAACATAATGTTCTGATTAAGAGAAGAGACGAGAGGATACAGGATTAATTATGAGCAAGGAACTCGCTAAAAATTACGACCCGAAGGCGATGGAAAATCGCATTTACAGCAAGTGGATAAGCAATAAATATTTTCATGCAGAGGTAGATAAAAAGAAAAAACCTTTTACGATCGTCATGCCGCCGCCGAATATTACAGGTAAGCTTCACATGGGGCATGCGCTTGATAATACCATGCAGGACATTCTCACAAGATTTAAGAGAATGCAGGGCTATAATGCATTATGGCAGCCGGGTACTGACCATGCATCAATAGCAACAGAAGTTAAGATCATTGAAAAACTCAAGGAAGAAGGTATTACAAAAGAAGATCTTGGAAGAGATAAATTTCTTGAGAGAGCATGGGAATGGAGAAAAGAATACGGCGGGATCATAACTTCACAGCTCAAAAAACTCGGTATTTCCTGTGACTGGGACAGAGAACGCTTCACAATGGATGAAGGCTGCAATAAGGCAGTTAAGGAAGTTTTTGTAAAGCTTCATAAAAAAGGCCTTATTTATAAGGGCAATAAGATGGTAAACTGGTGCCCTGTATGTCAGACAACCATATCAGATGCCGAAGTTGAATATCAGAATCAGGATTCTCATCTCTGGCATATTAAATATAAGGTAACAGGAACTGACAGATATATAGAGTTTGCGACTACCAGACCGGAAACCATGCTTGGAGATACTGCTGTAGCAGTACATCCCGGGGATGAAAGATATGCAGATCTGGTTGGCAAGACCTGTGATCTTCCTTTTGTTGGCAGACAGATTCCGATAGTAGAAGATGAATATGTAGATGTCGAGTTTGGAACAGGTGTCGTAAAGATCACGCCTGCGCACGATCCTAACGATTTTGAAGTTGGAAAACGACATGATCTTCCTGTTATCAACATAATGAATGATGATGCGACCATTAATGAAAACGGTGGTAAATTTGCCGGAATGGATCGTATGGAGGCAAGAGCCCAGATAGTTAAAGAACTTGATGAAATGGGACTTCTTGTTAGAATTGAGGATTACAGTCATGATGTAGGAACACATGACAGATGCCATACAACCGTAGAGCCGCTTGTAAAGCAGCAGTGGTTCGTTAAGATGGATGAGCTCATAAAGCCGGCATCTGATGCGGTTAAGAAGGGTGATATTAAGCTTATCCCTGAGCGTATGGACAAGACATATTTCAACTGGACAGATAATATCCGTGACTGGTGCATATCGCGTCAGCTTTGGTGGGGACATAGAATTCCGGCATATTATTGTGATGACTGCAAGGAAATGATCGTTGATTACGAGATGCCTTCAAAGTGTCCTAAATGCGGAGGAACACATTTCCATCAGGATGAGGATACGCTTGATACATGGTTTTCATCGGCTCTTTGGCCTTTCTCAACTCTTGGATGGCCGGAGAAGACACCTGAACTTGATTATTTCTATCCTACAGATGTACTTGTAACAGGTTATGATATCATCTTTTTCTGGGTTATCCGAATGATATTTTCCGGATATGAGCAGATGGGAGATAAGCCGTTTAAGACAGTTCTCTTCCATGGACTTGTTCGCGATGAACAGGGTCGTAAGATGAGTAAATCTCTTGGAAATGGTATAGACCCTCTCGATGTTATAGATAAGTATGGTGCAGATGCATTGAGATTTACTCTTATCACCGGAAATGCACCCGGAAATGATATGAGATTTTCTTATGACAGAGTAGAAGCATCTAGAAATTTTGCAAACAAGATATGGAATGCATCGAGATTTATAATGATGAATCTTGATGGAAAAACTATCAGTAAGCCTGAAAATGAAGCTCTTGAGGACGCTGATAAGTGGATCTTATCCAAGTGCAATGATATGGTTCGCGAAGTTACAGAGAATCTTGAAAAATTCGAGCTTGGAATTGCTGCTTCAAAGATTTATGATTTTGTATGGGAATCACTTTGTGACTGGTATATTGAGATGGTAAAGCCAAGACTTTACAACTCAGATGATGCTGCATCACAGAATGCAGCACTTTGGACACTTGAGAATGTACTTACAGATTCACTCAAGGTTCTTCATCCATATATGCCTTTCGTTACAGAGGAAATATATTGTACATTGAAAGAAGAGACCGGTATTGAGGGAGCCGAGTCTATAATGATCTCAGAATGGCCTGTATATTCTGATGAGAGACATTTCGAGAAAGAAGCTTCAGATATTGAGATAATCAAGGAAGCTGTAAAGGGTATTAGAAATGTCAGAAGTCAGATGAATGTTGCACCTTCCAGAAAGGCTGAAGTTATAGTAGTTTCTGAAAAAGAGGATGTAAGGGCAGCATTTGAGCATGGCAAACTTTTCTTCGGTGCACTTGCTTATGCGAGCGAAGTTAAGATACAGTCTGATAAATCGGGAGTTAGTGAGAATGATGTTTCGGTTGTAACATCAGAGGCAAATATTTATATTCCATTTGCCGAACTTGTTGATATAGATGAAGAGATTAAACGTCTTGAAAAGGAAGAAAAACGTCTTGCAGGAGAGTTAAAGAGATCTCATGCGATGCTTTCAAACGAGAAATTCCTTAGTAAAGCACCTGAAGCTAAGATCAATGAGGAGAAGGAGAAACTTCAGCATTATGAAAAGATGATGCAGGAAGTAACTATGAGGCTTGAACAGTTAAAGAACTAAAAGGGGTGACAGTATGGCAGATACCGAAGATATGAAAAAAGATGCACGTCAGATGTTTCATATTACCTTTAAGGATAATGATATGGCGGCATTTCTTACGTTGGAAAAACCGACTGAAGATAATATGTATGATGCTAATGATGTTTTGAATTATATTAATTCACTAGGTATCATAGAAGGTCTACAAAGCGGTAAGGTAGCTGCCATGCTAAAAAAGCATATTTATGGCAGGGCTGAGATCATTGCCGAGGGAGTACCTCCGGTAGATGGCGTGGATGGTTATTTTGAATTTTTCATTCCGCTAGGAAAGGAAAAAGATAAAAAACCTGAAATACGTGAAGACGGCTCTGTAGATTACACAAGTGTGAATGTTATACATTGTGTGAGTGCTGGAGATGATCTCGCAGTATATCATCCTGCAGTTAATGGTACACCGGGAGTAAATGTCAGAGGTAAAACCATTAATTGTAAAAAAGCAAAAGAATTAAAACCGTTTTTTTGTGCGGGATGTTCATATGATCCTGAAACATTTAAGTACACTGCTTTGATGGATGGAAGAGTAGAAGTTTCGAAGACAAAAATTTCGGTTCTTGATATGCAGGAGTACAGAAAAGATATTGATAATGTTTTTGGCGATATTAATTTCAAGGGAGACGTTATCATACACGGACATGTAAAACCGGGAGTCCAGATAAGGGCTACAAAGAGTGTTACTATTGATAAAACACTTGAAGGCGCTTCGATAACAGCCGGTGGAGATATCATCATAAAAGGTGGAGTTATGGGAGGAAACACAACCAGGATCCATTGCGATGGTGATTTTATGGCTGATTTTATTGAATATGCCGATGTCTGGTGCGGTGGTTCGGTGTCTGCTAATATCATCTGGGGATGTAAGGTCTTTGCCAAAGGCAGTGTGCATGCAACAGGTAAGACAGGAGCAATTATTTCCGGAAATGTTTATGGCATGTGTGGAGTAGATACCATATTTGCCGGAAACGATGCAGGAGTTAAGACGGTAATTTCATCAGGGGTTCGTGATTCCATAAGGAAGACTCTTGATGTATGTGAAAAAAAGCTTGAAAAGCTTAGCGAAGAAATAGATGAGCTTGATGATGAGATCGGAGAACTCGAATATAAAATGAGACTTGGATCTGATGATGAGTTCACACAAAAGGAACTTATGAGATTCAGACGTGATAAGATTCAGAAAGCTGCAGATAAAAAACAGACAGAAGATAAGAGGGCAGAAATTGCGGATTTGATACCTGCGGCAGAAGGCGCTGAGATCATAATAAACGATAAGGCTTATCCGGGCTGCTATTTTCTGATAGGTGAAGAACAGATTGTTCTGGAAACTGAAAGACGGCATGTAAAATTTGTAGTTGACAGTGCGGGAAATATGCTTTTAAAAAAATTGACGTGACAGGTAAAAGATTTATAGCTTAAAGGGGAAAGAAACAAAATGATAGATTTTGATGCAGAACTTAAGAAATTTCATCCATCGCTGGAGATAGAAGATGCAGAAGATGCGATTTATAATCATGATGTGTCTGATATGATGGATCTGCTCTTATCAATTTTGAATGATAAATCACGGCCGGAATACAATTCAGGATCAAACCGTTGAAAGGCATATGCTGGAGGGTCTGCAACTGATCATAGGCAGGCAGAATAAATAAATTGGAGAGACTGAACTGATGAAATGTTATAATTGCGGCTGTACATTATCAGATGATGATTACTGTAATGCATGTGGCGCTGATGTTAAGATGTATAAAAAAATAGTACATCTTGCAAATGCATACTATAATGATGGATTAAAAAAAGCACAGGTTCGTGACTTATCAGGTGCTGTTGCATCTCTCAAGCAGAGTTTGAAATGCAACAGAAACCAGATAAACGCAAGGAATCTTCTGGGACTTGTATATTTTGAAATGGGAGATTCTGTAGCAGCTCTTTCGGAATGGGTAATTTCGAAGAGCATAAGGTCAAAGAAGAACCCCGCTGAAAAGTATATAAATGATATTCAGGAAAATTTAAATAAGCTTAATGCGCTGAGTCAGGCGATAAAGAAGTATAATCAGGCTTTGGCCTATTGTAATCAGGATAGCAAGGATCTGGCTATAATCCAACTTAAAAGGGTAATTCAGTTAAATCCAAGTTATCTTGAGGCATATCAGCTTTTGGGTCTTTTGTATCTTGAGCAGGGCGAATGGATAAAGGCAAAAAAAGTTCTGTCGCAGGCACAGAAAATTGATGTTAATAACACAAAAACACTTTTATACCTGAATGAAGCTGAGGAAAGACTTGCTGAAAAAGATGGTCAGTCCTCTTCAAAAAATACAAATGGATCTAAGGCAATGAATGCCGTAACTTCAAATGAAGTTATATCCTATAGAAGTGGAAATGAGACGATAATACAGCCTTTGAGACAGGCTGAACGGTCGGCCTCTCAGACTCTATTAAATATTTTTATAGGACTTGCATTGGGTCTTGCCGTAAGTTGGTTTTTAATACTTCCGGCAAGAATGCAGATGACAAATTCGCAGAATTCAGAGCAGATCAAGGATGTTTCTACCCAGCTTACAAGTAAATCTGCAGATATGGATGATCTGAATGCAGAAATAAGTAAACTGGAAGAAGAAAATTCAAGTCTTCAGAAAGAACTGTCTGAATATACCGGAAATACAGGTATTATGCAGGACTATAACCTTCTTATGAAAGCCGCGGAAAGCTATATGAATGACTCTGATGATGTGCTTACTACAGCAGGTTATCTGGAAAATATCAGCGCAGTAAGTGCAAATGCAGTTAACGGCAGTGTTGTTGTGAGCGGTAATGGAGTCTCAAATGAGTTTATGAGTCTATATAATTTCCTGAATGGTGATGTATCCGCTCAGGCTGCAGACAAATATCTTGAAAGCGGTGTAAGCGAATACAATGATGGAGATTATACAGCGGCAATAAAAGATCTTACAAGTGCTTATGAACTGGCACCGACAAGTGATAAGGCACTATATTATCTTGCTCAGAGCTACGTTAAATCAGATGATAAAGATACCGCTACTAAGCTTTTCAGTGAATTGATCACAACATTCCCTAATTCGCAGTATAAGAATAGGGCACAGAGATTTATTGATACAGGAGCAGTAGATGATTCAAAGGCTGTGACAGAGGAGGATACTGCAGCAGCAGAGGCGGCAGCAGCCCAGGCGGCAGCAGAAGCTCAGGCAGCGGCAGCGGCCCAGGCAGCAGCGGCAGCTCAGGCAGCGGCAGCAGCTCAGGCGGCGGCAGCAGCCCAGGCAGCAGAAGCAGCCGGTCAATAGAGATTATTAATAGCAGGGTGAATTAATTTACCCTGCTTTTAATATATAAATCAGATGTGATTGCGAAGCAATCAATTTCATAACCTGCAAAATTAGTGACTTATCTGCGGGTATAACATACAAAGGAAAGAAGGAAAAAAGATGAGAGTATTAGAAAATCTTGAACCTAAAAAAGTTTTTCATTTTTTTGAGGATCTTACACAGATCCCGAGAGGATCAGGAAATGAAAAGGCGGTAAGTGATTATTGTGTTAAATTTGCAAAAGACCGGGGACTTGAGGTTGTTCAGGATGATCTTTACAATGTAATAATAAAGTGCCCTGCAACAGAGGGATATGAAGATGTTGAGGGAGTTATCCTTCAGGGACATCTTGATATGGTATGTGAAAAGTCAGATGATTCAGAAATTGATTTTGAAAAGGATCCGCTGAAGGTAAAGATAGAGGATGATTATGTTACTGCTGATGGAACTACACTTGGCGGTGATGATGGAATAGCAATAGCGTATGCTCTGGCAGTAATGGATTCAAAGGACATTCCACACCCTTACCTGGAAGCTGTATTCACGGTTTCTGAGGAGACGGGAATGGATGGAGCAAACGGAATAGATTTATCAGGCTTAAAAAACAGACGACTTATCAACATTGATAATGAGGATGAGGGAGTATTGCTGACCAGTTGTGCAGGTGGATGCAGAGTAGAATGCGTAATGCCTTTTCACAGATATTCTAAGAGCGGAATACATGTAAGCCTTAAACTTAAGGATCTCACAGGCGGACATTCTGGAATGGGCATAATTAACGGAGGTGCCAATGCAAATGTTATGATGGCAAGAATTGCCGATGCAGCAGTTGAAGCATCGGATGCAATGCTCATTTCAATGAATGGTGGATCTAAGGATAATGCCATACCGAGAGCTTCGATGGCGGACTTTATAGTTGATAAAGCTTCACTTGAGGCTTTTAAGAAAGCAGCTGAAGAAGAAGCAGGTAAAATAGAGGCAGAATACATTGTTCAGGATCCTTATATGACTCTTGAGATAAATGAGGGAGCTGAGGAAACGGCAAACTGTGTTAATGAAATAGGATTTAAGGCGATCAAGGCGCTTATCCTTTCTATTCCGAATGGCGTACAGGCCATGAGCAGTGATGTAGAGAACCTTGTTGAGACTTCATTAAACTTAGGTGTACTTGCAACTGACGGCAATGAGATCAAACTTACCTATGCTGTAAGATCATCTAAGAACAGCGCAAAAGAATTTCTTGTTCGTAAAATCCAGATAATAGCAGAATACTTTAATGCAAAGACAAGCTCTTATGGAGATTATCCTGCATGGGAATACAGAAAAGATTCCAGACTCAGAGATGATATGGTAAGAATTTATAAGGATCTTTTCAAAAAAGAGCCTAAAGTGCAGGCAATACATGCAGGTGTTGAGTGTGGACTTATTTCAGATAAGTTAGATGATATTGATGCTGTTTCATTTGGACCGCAGATGTCAGGAGTACATACTACAGAAGAGAAGCTTAGCATTTCTTCAACACAGAGAACATGGGAATATCTCTGTGCGATTCTTGCTTATAAGTAAAATGAAAGCAAAAGAAGAGAATAAGAGAGAAAAAAAGAGCATTTTATATAATAAATAAAGAAAATGCTTATTTTAGGCGTTTGCGATTAATCCCACAAATTAGTATAGTATCTCTTGTAGTTAGCACTCGAGTTGAATGAGTGCCAACAAAAAGTAAGAAAGAAATCCTAAATCAAATAGATTAACTTAAAGGAGGCATTGAAGATGCAGTTAAGACCGTTAGCAGACAGAGTAGTTCTTAAGCCTATCGAGGCAGAAGAGGTTACAGCATCGGGAATCGTACTTCCCGGTAAGGAAAAAGAAAAGCCCCAGCAGGCAGAAATCCTTGAAGTAGGCCCCGGCGGTGTTGTAGACGGAAAAGAAATAAAAATGGAAGTCAGCAAGGGACAGAAGGTTATTTATTCCAAGTATGCAGGAACAGAGATAGAACTTGATGATAAGGAAAAAGTCATCATTGTAAGACAGTCTGATATTCTTGCAGTAATTGAGTAATAATAATCTAATGAAATGAAGAGAAACTGAAGATCAGTTCATTCATATCAAATAATTTGGAGGAAAATAAAAATGGCAAAAGAGATTAAGTACGGTTCAGAAGCTAGAGCCGCTTTAATGGCAGGTGTTGATAAGCTTGCAGATACAGTAAGTGTTACTATCGGACCTAAGGGTAGAAACGTAGTACTTGACAAGTCATATGGCGCACCTCTTATCACAAATGATGGTGTTACTATCGCAAAGGAAATCGAGCTTGAAGATCCTTATGAGAACATGGGTGCTCAGCTTGTTAAAGAAGTTGCAACAAAGACAAATGATGTAGCAGGTGATGGTACAACAACAGCTACAGTTCTTGCACAGGCAATGGTTCACGAAGGTATGAAGAACCTTGAAGCAGGCGCTAATCCGATCATTCTTCGTAAAGGTATGAAGAAAGCTTGCGATACAGCAGTTGATGCTATTGTTAAGATGAGCTCAAAGGTATCAAGCAAGGATCATATTGCAAAGGTTGCTTCAATCTCTGCAGGTGATGAAGAAGTTGGACAGATGGTTGCAGACGCTATGGAAAAGGTTACCAATGAAGGCGTTATCACAATCGAAGAGTCCAAGACAATGCAGACAGAGCTTGACATGGTTGAAGGTATGCAGTTTGACCGTGGTTATATCTCAGCTTACATGTGCACTGATATGGATAAGATGGAAGCAGCATTAGAAGATCCTTATATCCTTATCTATGACAAGAAGATCTCAACAGTAAACGATATGCTTCCTCTTCTTGAGCAGATCGTTAAGAGTGGTTCTTCACTCCTTATCATTGCTGAGGATATCGACGGTGAGGCTCTTACAACACTTATCGTTAATAAGCTTCGTGGAACTTTCAATGTAGTTGGTGTTAAGGCACCCGGCTATGGTGACAGAAGAAAGGATATGCTTCAGGATATCGCAGTTCTTACAGGTGGACAGGTTATCTCTTCAGAGCTTGGCCTTGAGCTTAAGGATGTTACAATGGATAAGCTTGGTCGTGCAAAGAGCGTTAAGGTTAACAAGGATAACACAACAATTGTTGACGGTGCAGGTGCAAAGGAAGATATCGAGGCAAGAAAGAACCAGATCAAGGCTCAGATCGAGAATACAACTTCATCCTTCGATAAGGAGAAGCTCAATGAGAGACTTGCAAAGCTTGCAGGTGGAGTTGCAGTTATTCGCGTAGGTGCTGCTACTGAGACAGAAATGAAGGAAGCAAAGCTTCGTATGGAAGATGCTCTTAACGCTACAAGGGCAGCAGTTGAGGAAGGCATCATTTCCGGTGGCGGATCTGCATATGTTCACGCTGAGAAGGAAGTTGAGAAGCTTGTTGATTCACTTGAGGGTGATGAGAAGACAGGTGCTAAGGTTGTATTAAAGGCACTTGAGGCTCCTCTTGGACACATTGCATCAAATGCAGGTCTTGAGAGTGCAGTTATCATCAACAAGGTTAAAGAGTCTAAGGATGGCTTCGGATTCAACGCACTTACAGAGGAATATGTTGACATGGTAAGCGCAGGTATTCTTGATCCTGTAAAGGTTACAAGAACTGCTCTTCAGAATGCTACATCAGTTGCATCAACACTCCTTACAACAGAGTCAGTAGTTGCAACAAAGAAAGAGCCTACACCTCCTATGCCGGCAGCACCTGCTCCGGGAATGGGCTATTAATTAAAAAAGTAATGACACAGAGGGCGCAAGGTCGCATGACCTTGCGTCCTCTTTTGTGGTGAAAGAGTGCCGCCCCGAACTTCCCATGCCGATAGGCCTCGGAGTGGTGTAACTGTTCAGGATACCTGAACAGTCACACATAATAATTCCACGTTCTGAATTTTATTTTATACATTGACCACATTGTGCAATCTGCACATGAGAATGTACATTCTAACATAAACATCTGTGATATAATTTCAATAACGGAAAACTTATAGTAACATTTTGTCATTTTTTACAACTGTATACACGGTAAAAGTCGTGGGGGTGTGATATGGAACATAAGAAGATTGGGATAATGTCACTTAGGACAACGATTATTGTTTCGGTACTGCTTGTGGCTTTGATTCTTTCCGTCGGACTGACTGTGTTCTCTTCTGTAAGCTCGATAAAACAGAATAGCGAACAGTCAAAAGCGTATCGGAATCAGCTTGAAGAGGACGTAAAAAGAGAAGAGAAGAATGAAGTGCAGATTGCCATCAGCATATGTGATGAAATGTATGCGAAATATGAAGCAGGTGAGATTTCGCTGGATGAGGCGAAAAAAGAGGCTGCTGATATCATAAGGGAACTCAGATATCAGGATGGGGATGCTTATTTCTTTGTAGATACGTCAGAAGGAATAAACGTTGTCCTGCTTGGAAGAGATACAGAGGGACAGTCAAGATGGGACAGTGTTGATTCACAGGGAAACAAATATATCCAGATGATGATCGAGAACGGCAAGCAGGATGGAGGCGGTTATACGCTGCTGAATTTTGCAAAGCCGAACGAGACAGAAGAGCTTCCAAAGCTGAATTATACCTGTTATTATAAAAACTTTGACTGGGTAGTAGGTACGGGAGTCTGGATTGATGAGATCGACACGATAGTTGATGCATATAACAGGACTGCAAATGCTCATCTTTCAGCATCAATACTCAGTGCAGTCATATTCTCGGCGATAATGTTTGTCCTGATCGCAATTTTTGCATTGTATCTCGGAAAAAGGATATCATTCCCGATACAGTTCCTTTCTGACAAGATTGATGATATGTCCAAAGGTAATTTCCGGGAATATGATGCCGGGGATATATCTGATAAAATTGCAAAACATCCTAATGAACTGGGTGTAATTGCAACTGCAGTGATCAAACTCCATCAGAATGTCAGGGATCTTATGACAAAGATCAATGATGCAACATCTTATGTCGCATCGGCATCGGAAGAGCTTACAGCAAATGCACAGCAGTCTGCTGATGCCAGTGAGCTTGTGGCACAGTCGATAGTTAATGTTGCAGGTGCATGCTCGGATTCTTCAGAGGCTGCAAATACAGCGAAAGCACAGTCTGAAGACTTTATGAGCCTGGTTGAGGATTTCGGAAAGTCAATGAAAGAGAATGCCAGAAAAATCCAGGCAACCAACGATGCAGCAACAAAGGGCAGTATTGATATAGAAAATGCCATGACCCAGATGGAGATAATCGAAAAATCCATTTCATCTACTTCTGATGTGGTAGAGAGGCTCGGAGGCGAGGTACAGACAATAGGTACGATCGTTGACGCTATTTCTGAAATTGCTGACCAGACAAACCTTCTTTCGCTTAATGCTTCGATCGAGGCAGCAAGGGCAGGAGAGGCAGGAAAGGGCTTTGCAGTTGTTGCAGATGAGATCAGGAAGCTTGCGGATCAGACGAATGAATCAGCAGGAAAGATCACTGAGCTTATCGGCGGAATCCAGGCAATGTCTGATAAGGCTGTAGACGCAATGAAGAGTGGCACAGAAAATGTTAAACAGGGTGGAGAGATTGTAAGTAACGCCGGTACAACATTTGGACAGATCGTTGAAATGGTAGCTGATATATCCTCGAATTCATCGAAGATGGAAGATAATGCAAGAGGATTTTCAGAGAGTGCAGATACTATAGTTGAAGCCATAGAAACGATCAGTGAAAAGGTGCGTGGTGTTGCAGAAGAGACAGAAAGCGTATCGGCTGCCGGAGAGCAGCAGACAGCTTCTATGCATGAGATTGCTGAGGCAAGTGATAAGCTTGCTGAAACAGCACAGGAGCTCCAGGAGGCAGTTGTTACTTTTGAACTTTAATTTATCTGAACAGATATAATGCAAAGTCCGGGCATCCCTTATTTAGAGGGATGCCCGTTTAACTTCCTTGCAAATATATTAGTCAATTGATATACTAAAGATTAAAGAAAATTGATTGGAGTATTAATAAAATGGCAAAAAAACTTGCAAGACCTGTCGTTAAAGAAACAAGTCCCGCAACCGTTTTCTTGAAGTATGCGGTTTCTGTATATTTATTTCTCTTTTTTGTAATTTATCCATTATACTATGAAAGAAAATACTATAACATGGGCGAAGCAAAATGGCATTTCTTCAAAGGAATAACATTTTATTTCAAGCCTGCAGCTTTCAGGGGGGCTGTGCTTCCGAGTGTACTTGGAATGATGATCATATTTCTTGCCTGGCGAATGGGTGAGCTGATATATAAAAAGGAATTCAAATCCGTATTCAGATGGAAATTAACGTCGATTACGGATAAATTTATGATAATCTATATGGCTCTTGTCGGAGTATCGTGTATGCTGTCTCCATTGAAGATGAATATTTTGGAGGCAACGGATCTTGATATAGGTTATAAAAATAATATTTTTTGGGGATATTCCGGATGGCATATGGGTCTCATGGCTCAGCTTGCTTTTGTGATGCTTTACTTTATAATATCCAGATACTGGACCTACGATATTTTATGGCTGCGGGTATATCTTGGTGTTGCAACAGCAGTTATGATCCTTGGAATTCTTACACAGTTTATGATAGACCCCTTAAATATGTTTGATGGTGCAGAGATAAATCAGCATCTCTGGCAGACCTATTTCATGTCAACGCTGGGGCAGTCGTCCTGGTATTCGAGCTTTGTCGGTGTGGTCGCTGCAGTCGGTGTATTTATTTTATGGTACAGTGATGATAAGATTTCAAGGATACTTGCACTGATATATAGTATTATTGCATTTATGACACTTATTACGGATAATGCGGATAGTTCCATTCTCGCGTTTATAGGTTTTATGTCTGTACTTTTTTGTTATTCATTAAAGAATAACAAAAAATTTATCCGTTTTCTTGAAATTATGCTTTTAAGTCTTCTTACATGGAGGATCACTGGTATATTAAGGGCTGTATTCCCGGAACATACTGGTGAATTGGGCGGCATTGCTGAATTTCTAATGAATAGTCCTCTTATAGCTCTAGTAATGATTATGACAGCAATATTGCTTTTCGTAAGTGTTAAGGCTAATGAAAAGGAGAAGCTGGATATCACAAAATTTAAGTCCTTATGGTGGGTATATATTGGACTTGTTATTTTTGGATTTATAGCAGTTACAATATATATTGTTTTAAATACGACCGGTAAACTTCCGGAAAATCTTTCAACAGATAATAACTATCTCTTTTGGAATTATACATGGGGAAATGGTCGAGGAGGAGACTGGGAATCAACTACAAGATCATTTTTTGAAAGCTTTGGAGATAATGTTCTTGTAGGACTTTTTGGACCGGGACCTGATATGATGCATCGTGTTGCCTACAAATATCATCAGGAAATTCTGGATGCATTTTCAAGTAATTCGAGAATGGTATGTGCTCATAATGAATGGCTTACAGCATTTTCAAATTATGGCCTTTTGGGTGGGGCAGCTTACCTTGCTGCTTTTGTTTCTTCAGTAGTGAGAAACCATAAACTTTCAAAGAAAAAACCATTCTTAATTTGTGTTAATATGTGTGTAGTTGCTTATATGGCTCACAACTTTTTCTGCTATCAGCAGATAATCTGTACACCTCTTATTTTCATAATAATGGGAATGGGAGAAGCAATAGCAAGGAATGAAGAAGAAACATTATAATTTTGTTAAAAATTAAAATTTTTCAGGGCAAATGACAAAAAATGTCATAGCCCTGATATTTTCGGGTCTTTTATTTCTCAATAATGGGGAGTACAGACCTTTATTTATTCTATATGATTTATAAATTGCGGAAAATTGCATTATATCAGCTGATACTTGAGAACATAAACAGATATCATAAAGCAGAAAAATTATAATAAGAGGTAAATATAATGAGTATGGATAAAAAAAAGCCATTGAAGACAATTATTAAACTACTGATAACTTTTTTGATAGCATTTTTCTTAGGGGCGACTTTAATAATAGCTGTTTTTAATATACCGATAGAGCAAATTAGAAAAAATGCATCGGAATCTGCAGCCGTGTTTGCTGAAGAAGGAGTATACCCAAAACTATATAGAAATACTACAAGTACGCTTGATAATTTCACTGATGCACTAATGATCCTGAATGCAATCAATGATACAAATGAAAGTGTCATAAATAGGGCTATGAATGTTTATCAGTATGATTTTACCAAGGATGGAGCGGTCAATGCATTATTGAATTACTTTTCAGGAGCGGATTCAAAGCCTGAAACTACAACGTATGCAAGATATTGGCATGGTTATCTTGTTTTATTAAAGCCTGCACTGTTTTTTACAACATATTCTAATATTAGAAAGATTAATCTTCTGCTCCACATATGTTTACTTTTGACGATATCCTTATTTTGGATTAAGTTAAAAAAACCTTTATATATAGTTCCTTTTCTTTTATCATACGGTTCTATAATGCCAATAGCAAATGCTTATTCCATGCAATTTGCCACATGTGCTTATATTATCCTGATATCTGTTTTAATTTTGCTTATAAAAAATGCTAAATGGAAAGAGAAAAAAGATGGCTACTACATTTGTTTTCTTCTTGTAGGAATGGCTACGAGCTATTTTGATTACTTTACTTATCCTGCAACAACATTTGGCGTATTAATAGTTGTTTATTTAGTGCTTAATGCAGATGCTGCAAATCCATTCGAAGCTATTTTGGATATTGTTAGGAATGGATTTGTATGGGTCATTGGTTATGCTGGAATGTGGATTTCTAAATGGGTATTGGCTTCAGTTTTATTAAATAAAGATTTTATTAAAGCTGGAATAGGAGCTGCAAATTCCAGATCTTCACTTAATTCAAACAGTGAAATGGGAGAGTATAGTCTGGGACTTGTAATAAAAATTAATTTTAACAATTGGACCAATTCTCCGATAACACAACTGCTTATTATTTTCGTTATCGTAGCATTTTTATATGTCATTTTACGTGGAAAAGATGTGGCCATCAGGAATTCTATATTTATTTTTCTGCCAATAATGTTAATCCCGTTTGTATGGTATATTTGTATAGGAAATCATTCTTTTGTACATAACTGGTTTACTTATAAGGAATTGATTATTTTTGGATTTGTCTTGTCCTGTATTCCTATATATGCATTAGAAAATGTAGATCATCCTGCTTTAAGGAAGAATTTAAAAAAAGAAAAGATAAACAAAAATAAAAACCATAAATAAAAGATAGTTTCTATGTAAAGAAAAGATGAGAGAAAATTTTCAAAAAAACTGGCTTAGACTCCCCTATGGAATCTAACCCTTTGAGCTTAACTTACTGACATTGGATACTGAAAAATAACAAAGTGATAAAAAAATGACCACCGGAGACTATGTGTTTAATGGAAAAAAAGAGCATGGAAAATATGAATTTACTGGAAATTGTAAAGGACTGGAAACCGATTTTTGCAGAAAACCAGCTTAGAACGGCAAGGAATTATATAGAAAAGGGAAATTATAGAAAATTTGCGTCAAATGGTCGGGTAGCGTCTGCCACGATCGGGAATTTCCATCCTAGAATAAGTAAGACACCTGCGAAAGCTTCAGATGAGTGGGATATCGAATACTTTGACTGTGACTGCGCCATAGCAAACAGCAAAAAGAACTGGTGGATGGCTACAGAAAAGAGACCCTGTCCGCATGAGGCAGCCCTGCTTTTTTTGTGGGAAAGAAGTCATGGTGAATGGAGATTTGTGGAGACAGAAGAGGAAAGAGACGAGAGGATAAAAAAGGAAAAAAAGAAAAAAAGGAAAATTGAACTTCTGGCTCAGAAAGAACGGGAAGAAAAAATCGAAATGAAATGTGAAAAGTTTGATTTCGGTAGGAAAAGGACAGATGAGCCTTTATACTTTGATATCCCGAATATTGTAAAGAGTATTAATACAGATCTCTATGCTGTCAATAGGGGAAACGAATATTACGATAATGTCAGCTTCAAGGGAGAACCTGATATATCTTTTGGAAATGATGGATACCAGCAGTTGAGTGTCCTGACCCATACTGATGATGAGATTGAGCCGGCTGACACTGAGATCATCATCGGCAGAAAAGAATTAATAAAACACAATTGCAGCTGCAGAGTGAGAAGATCAGCATATTATTACAGTTTTTTTGATAATAAATTATGCGGACACGAGCTTGCAAGTCTAAAAAAACTATGGGATTATGTCAATGAATATAATCCCGGAGATGAAACGGATAATGCGGCAGAGAGTATCTTCAGGATCATTGACAGAACGAATCTTTTTGATGAAGAGGATGAGGACAGCGAGCATGTGATCAAAAAAAAGATCATAACATTGTGCCCGCGGCTTGTGCAGAGCGGTGCTGAATTGTATCTGAGCTTCAGGATGGGAAAAAACAATGGCAGGATGCTGATGCTGAAATCCTACAGGAAATTGCAGGAGGCGATAGAGGGAGAAGAAGTATTTACATTGGGAAAATCACTGAAATGTGATTTTTCTACAGAAACCTTTGATGAAAAAAGCGAAAAATGGCTGGGATACATTTTGGGAAGACTGGGAGACGTGGACAGTATAAACAAAAAAATCCTTGCCAATACATATGGGTACTATGGAAGAGAAATCAGTATCCCAGTTAATGAACAGCTTACAGATAAGGTTCTTGACCGCTTCTTTGAACTTGCTGAGGGAATGGATCTGGAGATAGAAAATAAAAACTATCTTATCAGCAACACTATTCACATTGGAGAAGGAAAAGCAAAGATCAAGTTGCTGTGTAATGAAATGAAAACAGCAGGCAAGCCTGTAGGAGTCAGGATCACGGGACAGATGCCAACGATTCTGTATGGTCAGACTGATAAATACGAGCTGACAGACAGAAGGCTTGGCAAAATATCAAAAGAAGAATGGGATGTACTGAATACCTTTAAGAAAGCTTCTGATTCAATGGGAAATATAAGCTTTCATGTAGGTAAAAACAGACTGGCAGAATTTTACTACAGAGTTGTGCCGGGACTTATCGATAATCCCTATATTGATTTCGAGGATGAATCCGGAAAGTCCATAGAATCCATACTTCCGCCGGAACCGGAATTTAGTATAAAACTTGATGTGGAAGGTGATTTCTGTGTTGCAGACTGTGAAGTCAGATATGGGGAAAATACACATCTCCTTATGAACCGGGAGGATGCGGAGAAAACGGAATATCATGATTTCGCGCAGGAACACCGGGTGATAACGGCTGTGGAAAAATATCTGCCGATACATGATAAAGATACAAACAGATGGAAGGCTGCATCTGATGATAATAATTTATTCAGGCTGATCACACAGGGAATACGTGAACTGAATAAATATGCAGAAGTCTCCGGAAGCGGTGAATTTTACAGGCATAAGGTAAGGACGACACCGAAGATAAGCTTTAACATTTCTGTTGACAGCGGACTTCTTGATATAGAAGTTTTATCAAAAGACCTTTCGAGAGAGGAACTTACAAAGATATATAAAAGCTACAAACAGAAAAAGCGTTATTATAAGCTGAAGGATGGAAGCTTTATAGAACTGGATGACAGCATCTCGTTTTCATCCATAGAACAGATAGCCTCCGGCATAAATGTTCCCATTGAGGAACTTTTTGGCAGGAAAAAACAGGTTCCGATGTTCAGGGCACTCTATCTTGATAAGCTTCTGGAGGAGCATGAAGAGCTTGTCAGCAGTAGGGACAGAACATTCAGAAGTCTCGTAAAGGGATTCAGAACCATAAGGGATGCAGATTATGAAATTCCGGACAGAATGGAGGGGATACTCAGAAATTATCAGATTTATGGCCATAAGTGGATGAGAACGGTAACAGAGAATCATTTCGGGGGCATCCTTGCAGATGAAATGGGTCTGGGAAAAACGCTGGAAACCATAAGCGTGATGGTTGCCATGAAGGGAAAAGACGACTACAGGTCATCGCTTGTTGTATGTCCGGCATCACTTGTTTATAACTGGGAAGAAGAAATAAAAAGATTTGCTCCTGAACTTTCGGTTGAAACTGTTGCAGGAAATCCTTCGTCAAGAAAAGAAGTCCTGAAAAAAGCCGGGGAAGAAGGCTGTTCTGATGTTTATATTACAAGCTATGATCTGCTTCGCGCAGATATTGACAAATATAAGAAGAAAAGATTTTCCTTAATGGTCATTGACGAGGCCCAGTATATAAAAAACACCAAGGCAGCCATGACTAAGGCAGTGAAAATAGTAAATGCCGAGATGAGAATGGCACTTACCGGAACCCCTATAGAAAACCGGCTTGCAGAACTCTGGAGCATCTTTGACTTTTTAATGCCCGGATTTCTTTATGATTACAAAACATTTTCAGAGGATTTTGAAGCTCCCATCACCAGAAAAAAGGATGAGGAGATTACGTCAAGACTCAAAAAAATGGTAAGCCCTTTTATTTTAAGAAGGAAAAAAGAAGATGTACTGAAAGACCTGCCTGCCAAACTGGAGGAGGTAAGATACGCAAAATTTGATAAAAAACAGAGGGAAGTTTATGATGCCCAGGTTCTGAAAATGAAGGGACTGCTGGAAAATGAGCCGGAGACAGGAGAGGGAAAGATAAAGATACTGGCTGAACTCACGAGGATAAGACAGATATGCTGTGACCCGTCACTTCTGTTTGAAAACTATAAGGGGGACAGCGCGAAAAGGGAAGCCTGCATAGAGCTTGTAAAAAATGCGATAGGCGGTAATCACAGGATGCTTATATTCTCACAGTTTACATCCATGCTGGATCTGCTGGAAGAGGATTTAAAAGCAGAGAAAATACCATATTTTAAGATAACCGGTTCAACCGGCAAGGAGAAGCGGCTTAAATATGTACATGATTTCAATGAGGGTGATGTACCTGTCTTTTTAATATCACTTAAAGCAGGCGGCACAGGGCTTAACCTTACAGGTGCTGACATGGTGATACACTATGATCCATGGTGGAATCTCGCTGCACAGAATCAGGCTACCGACAGGGCGCACAGGATCGGACAGACGAAAACCGTTACAGTGTATAAGCTTATAGCAAAGGGTACGATCGAAGAAAAAATAATGGAAATGCAGGAAGCAAAGAAAGATCTTGCGGACGCAATCCTTTCCGGAGAGCAGAAATCCTTGATGTCACTCTCAAATGAAGAACTGATGGAGCTTCTGCAGGGGTAATGTGAAAAATGGCAAAATTAATTCTAAAAGGAAATGATCAGTTTGAAGAATATATAAACGATAACGGATATTACGTGGATAAGACGGAACTGATCTATGAACTGGCAGCCCAAACGCGTAATAAGGTTACATTATTCACCCGTCCACGCAGATTCGGAAAGACGCTTGCCATGAGTATGATGGAAAGCTTTTTTGATATTGGAAGGAACAGCAGGGCTTTATTTGAGGGACTGAATATTCAGAAAAATCATCAGAATTTCTGTGATGAATGGATGAACAGGTATCCGGTTATTTCAATATCATTTAAAGACGTGGAAGGACTGTCGTTTGAAAAAGCTTATGCCATGCTGGCAGGGGAAATAGCTAAATTATGCATAAAACACAGCAGTCTTGAAAAAAACGAAAAAACTGCGGCAGCGGATAGGGCGGTATTTCGCAGGCTTATGTACAAAGAGGCATCTGAGGAAGAAATAAAAAATTCACTCCAGACGATAATGAGGATGCTGAGAACTGTATATGGAGTGCCTGTGATCCTGCTTATCGATGAGTATGACGTTCCGTTAGCAAAAGCTGAGGCATCAAAAAATCAGGAATATTATGATCAGATGCTGGATATTATTCGCGGAATAATGAGTACATCCTTAAAGTCGAACGAGTTTCTGAAATTTGCTGTTGTTACCGGATGCCTAAGGATTTCAAAAGAAAGCATATTTACAGGCGTAAATAATTTTTCCTGTTATTCGGTAACGAACAGAAAATTCAGTGAATATTTTGGATTTAAAGAAGGTGAAGTCAGAGAAATCCTTGAACAGTATGGACTTGTGGAAAAATATAATCTCATAAAGGAATGGTACGATGGTTATATTTTTGGAGATACGGAAATATTCTGTCCATGGGATGTTATCAGCTTTACAGCGGCGGCAATCGATGATGAAGGGGCGCAGCCGGAGAATTACTGGGCAAATACAAGCTCAAATGATATCCTGAATGAGTTTGTAAACCATGATAAGATAGATGCTTCCGAAAAGTTTGAAATTTTGCTTAATGGTGACAGCATTGTTGAAGAAATAAATGAAGAATTAACATATGATAATATAGCTGTGTCTGAAAAGAATCTCTGGAGTGTCCTGCTTATGACGGGATATCTGTCAAAGGCGGATAAGGAGCCGGTTAAGGATAAAATGAAATTAAAAATACCTAATATGGAAATTGGCCGGCTATTCAGAGATGCAGTTGTAGAGAGATTTAACCGCAGACTGGATACATCACTGGCAGATTCCTTCATAAATGCCATGTGGAACAGAGATGAGGAGAACGCAGGAAAATTACTGACAGAAATATTATGGAGTTCAATAAGCTACTTTGACTATGGAGAGGATTACTATCATGGAATGCTCAACGGTATATTCACTTCAAGAGGCTATAATACTGATTTCAATGACGAGTCGGGATTGGGACGGCTGGATTTAATGGTCAGGGACAGGCTGAAAAGAAGAACAATAGTCCTTGAATTTAAGAGGGCAAAAAAAGATGAAGATCTTTCTGATGTATGCGAAGCGGCTATTGTACAGATAGTAAAGAACGGATATGACAGGAATATGCCGGAGGGTTATGAACAGCAGCTGGTTTATGGTGTGGCTTTTTTAGGAAAAAAAGCCAGGGTAAAATGCCGGAGGTGAATTTTGAAACGATTTAATACAACTTCAATATGCATACCGGAAAAACACTATATGGTGGATCTCTCAGAAAGAGTAAGGGAGATAAAAAGATTTGTTGATGACGGAAAATACTTTATGATCAACAGAGCCAGACAATACGGAAAAACAACAACCTTAGTTGAACTGAAAAAAGCCTTATCAGCTGAATATGATGTTCTATTTCTGGATTTTCAAAATATTGGGAAATCCGGATATTCCTCTGAGAAAATTTTTGTGCAGGAATTCTGTAGGATATTATGGAATAGACGAAAGATAGATTCGGCTGAGATGGACAGTATCATTTATGACATCGAAAAGTGGAAGGACAGTGAAAAACCAAGGGTAAGGCTTGGAGAGCTGTTTGATACCCTTATTAAATGGTGTGAAAATGCAAAAAGGGATATAGTCCTGATAATAGATGAGGTGGATACAGCTGCAAATTACCAGGTTTTTCTGGATTTTCTGGCTCAGCTTCGTGAGAAGTACATCAGCCGTGACAGAGACGGGATAAAAACATTTAAATCCGTTATATTAGCCGGTGTTACGGATAAATCACCTGCGGAGTCTTGGAGATGTATTTGTTACTGAGCCTAAAAATGCAAGTAAGCTCATGAAGCGAGCCATGGAAACCACTAAGAACGACAAGGGTAGATTTAACAAGAAAAAGCGGTTCGGTAAATCCATAAAAAACAGATGTCCCGGAGGTTTTCAGTCAAATGTAGAGAAGAAATTCAAAGCCACAGGTGGCACATATATAGAAGTCCCGAACAACTACAGGGCTTCGCAGTATGACCATACAGCAGATGATTATATAAAAAAGAAGCTGTCCGACAGATTGTTTAAACTACATGATGGAACTGAAGTACAGAGAGATTGGTATTCATCGTTCCTGCTATACTGCTATGATCATATGACACATGATATAGATAAAAATAAATGCAACGCAAAATTTGAGGAACAATACAACAGAGAAAAAGCCCTAATCACTTGGATTAAGGCTAATAAACTTAAAATATTAAACAGCGGTATTAAAATAGCTTAACAACTTAATAATCAGGGAGATTGACTGTACTTCCTTGCTAAAAAGCAAAAATTTACCGCTAATGTGGTCGTTGGACTACTTGGTAATAAAAGTCCTGATTCAAACAGATTTACACTTGTAACTCCAAAGTCTGAAAATGATGTACGATTACAAGCTACACTTGCCAATCAGAACCCCACGGGCTTGCCCGTGGGTACAGTCAGGAGCAGATACTAATGTATGGGGTAGCATTCTTTCAAAAAGAGGCAAAGGTAAAGCTTTTGAAGATCTAGAGCACACAGGCAATGTCATTAGTTCAAGTTATTTTGTAACAGTTCCTAAGGCATTTGAAAAAACTTTTTGCCGCATAAAGCGTTTTTTTATGCGGTCAAAAAGTTTTTTCAAAGCATAAGTCCGTGATGAGTGCAGACAGCAGATGCTCATAACACCTTCGGAATCTCATTGTTTATGGCATCCTGCATGATAGCTTCAGGATCTGCACCGGCGATGTCAAGACCGGCTGCTTTTAAAAGCCTGACATTTTTGATGCCGTAGAGTGCTTCTGCAAGGGATTTAACATATCCAAATCCATATTCAAAAGGCACATAGCTGCCGCCTGCAGTTGTAACATAGTAAAGACTGTCTGCCCTGCATAATCCGACAGGAAACCCGTCATCAGTATATTTGAAAGTTATTCCTACCACGTTTATGATCTCTAAATACTGTTTAAGTGAAGCAGGGAATGAGAGATCCCAATAGGGGGCGGCGATGACGATCTTGTCAGCTTCTGCAAACTGTCTGGCAAGTTCAAACATAGGATCCGAAAAGGCTCCTTTTGCAGTAAGGGCAGATCTGTTATTAATAAAATTTTCATCAGTTTTTGGAAAATCAATTTCTTCAAGCTTTAATTCCACATGATCTTCATTGAGTTTTTCTAAAAGGCTGTCAGCTAATTTTTTTGTTCTTGATCCCTCACGGACACAGGAATTGATAAATAATATCATAAATCATCCCCCGGCTTACATGCATGAAAGTCTACTTGTCAATATTTCAGTTTCCGTTTAAAATTGAATATATGGTTATAGTGCCAAATGATTCCTACGGATTGTTTCGTGCTTCGGACTCCTACAATCCTCCCGAATATTCGCATTTTCGTGTGGCTTCGCCCCACTTCATGCTCATATCGTGGCGTGCAATAAATCCATATTCCCACTTACATGCAAGCATGACGTGGGAAATGGCTTTTTGCACTGGAATCATATATTTGATTAATTGTAGCAAATATTAAAAACATAATCAATCATGGGGGGTTTATGAAAACAGTCGTATGCATGGCAACTTACAATGGAATAAAATATATCCGTGAACAGCTCGAATCGATCAGATTACAGACGATATCGCCGGATAAGGTTATCATAAGGGATGATGCGTCAGATGACGGCACGGCAGATTTTATAGAAAAATATATTAAGGATAATGGGATGGCAAATAAATGGTCGCTGGTAAAGGGGGAAAAAAATATCGGATGGAAAGCAAATTTTGGGGAAGTACTGCGGATTGTGATGGATGAGTATGACGCAGAAAAAACGGACCGGTTCCGAAGGGGAATGGTGAATGGTAATCCCGAAATGCTTATATTTCTGTCAGACCAGGACGACATATGGCTGGAAGACCGTGTAGAACAGACTGTCAGGGTTTTCAATAAAAACGAAAATATGGAACTTCTTGTGGGCAGCTTTGATTTTATTGATGAAAAGGGCGGGAGAACGCCATATTCTAAAAATACGGGAATAATCTTAAGACAGCATTTCGATGGGAAATTTATCCATACCGGAATGCCGGGAGCTGTATATGCTGTTAAGCCGGAACTCCTGTCGGAAACAAAAGAATATTGGAGTTCTGAGCTGCCGCATGATGCACAGATATGGATGTTTGCAAAAATGAGACATTCTATGTTTACATATGACAGGGCGATCATAAGTTATAGAAGGCATGGAGAAACTGCTACAGGAAGAGGTCTTACAACAGAAAAATCAAAATTAAAAGATTTAAGTCAAGAAAAAGAAGAAATTAAACTTGCAATGGAGTATAATAAAAAGAGTGGTATATTAAGTCGATTGGAAACTGAAATTTTATTTAGAGTAGAAAAATATACACTTGCAAGAGAAAGACTCTTAAAAAGAAAAAGCTTTCCGGCAGCTATACAGGCGCTGCAATATATTGATAATTACAGATCATTCAGAACTTTTATGGGCGATATCTATTTCTGCATTCCGGAAGCTTTCAGATTTTTTAAGGTAAAGGGAAAACAATTCTGATCCATACTCTTAAAGGTTGAAATTGGGGGATTTTAATGAGGAGAATATTAGTAATAAACACTGTGAAATTTTATCGACAGGGAATTTCATCAGTGATTATGAACTATTACAGATTTTTAAATCATGATAAATATCATATAGATTTTATTGCAAATGAATACATTGATCCGCTTTTTAAGCAGGAGATAGAAGGAAAAGGCGGGAAAATATTTATCTTAAACAGAATGACTACGTTTTCTTACTTTAGGAATCTGACATCAATAATTAAAAAAGAAAAATATGATATAGTTCATGTTAATGGAAATTCGGCAACAATGGCAATAGAGCTGATTGCAGCGAAGATGGCCGGAACTAAGACAAGGATAGCCCACAGTCATAATACTAGATGTATGCATATGAAGGCACATCGACTCTTAAGCCCGCTTTTTAATAGAGCATATACTGATCAGCTGGCTTGTTCAGAGGAGGCAGGAAGATGGCTTTTTCCGAGGAAAAAATTTACAATTATCAATAATTCTTTGAATCCGGATGATTACAGATATGATATGGTTAAAAGATCACTTATTCGTCATAAGCTTAAAATAGACGAATGGGAGCTTTTGATCGGTCATGCCGGGACAATAGAATATCAGAAGAACCAGGAATATGCAATTAAGCTCTTGCATCGCGTGAAAGAGAGAACTGAGAAAAATGCAGACCTTCGCTGCAAGCTTATATTTTTGGGCAAGGGCAGTGAAGAAAATGTTACTAAGCTTAAGGAACTCGCAGCTGAACTGGGAATGGCTGATAAAGTTATATTTTATGGAGAAACAGATGATATGCAGGGATTTCTTTCAGCAATGGATATATTTGTTTTTCCATCTCGATTTGAGGGCTTTGGGCTGTCTCTTCTCGAGGCGCAATATGCAGGGTTGCCATGTATTGCTTCAGATAATGTTCCCAAAGCTGTAAAAATATCCGAGCTGACATATTTTCTGCCATTAGAGGAAACAATGGATCTTTGGGCTGATAAACTGATCGAGCTTTCAGAAATTGTGCTGAGAGGAACAACAAAAATAAACAGATCAAAACGTAAAATGCTGATAAAAGAACTTTCGGATAAATATGATATTATAAATTCTGTCTCAAAGCTTGAGCAGGTATATGATGGAGAAATCAAATCCGAGGTTGACACAATCGTCTTAAATAGATAGAATAATGGAGTTATGAAGGATAAAAAGGATATAAAAATATGCTTTGTGGGTTCTTCAGGCGGTCATTTGGCCCACTTATACATGTTAAAACCATTTTGGAAAAAATATGATAACAGGTTTTGGGTAACTTTTTATAAAGAAGATGTAAAAAATCTTTTGAAAGGTGAAAAGGTTTATCCCTGTTATTACCCGACAAACAGAAGCCTGAAAGCTCTTTTTATTAATACCGGATTAGCGTTTAAGATTCTTTTTAAGGAAAAACCGGATTTGATAATATCTTCAGGAGCTGCGGTAGCCGTACCTTTTTTCTATATAGGAAAAATGCTTGGTTCAAAACTTATTTATATAGAAGTTTTTGACAGGGTTAAGAGACCGACCCTTACGGGAAAAATGGTTTACCCTATAGCAGATAAATTTATAGTTCAATGGGAAGAACAGAAAAAGATATATCCAAAGGCAAAAAATTTAGGAAGTATCTTTTGATGAGGACAAGATGATTTTTGTTACAGTGGGAACGCACGAACAACAATTTAACAGGCTAATCAAAAAAATGGATTCGCTTGCTGCAAAAAAAATAATTAAAGAAGAGGTTTTTATACAGACCGGATTCAGCAGCTACGAGCCGAAATGCTGTAAATGGAGTCAGTGGCTCTCATATGCAGAAATGGAAGAAAAAATTTCGGAAGCACATATAGTCATTACACACGGTGGTCCTTCGAGCTTTATAATGCCTCTGCAGCTTGGCAAAATTCCTATAGTTGTGCCAAGGGCGCATGAGTATGATGAACATGTAAATAACCACCAGGTAACTTTTGTTAAATATGTTGCTGATAAAAAGAAAAATATTATTCCAATATACGATGTAGATGATATAGAACTTGCAATCGTAAATTATGATAAACTTACATCGGAAATGAATAGAGAGTTCGGAAGCAATAATGAAAGATTTGTAGAAGATTTTGAAAAAATTGTTGACGGATTATTTTAATAAAGCTCCACACTTTTGTGTGGAGCTTTATCTTTGAATTAACTATTTATTTTTTTGCTTTTTTCTTCTAAAATTTTCTCTGCGCTTACAAGTTTAACGCAAAGTGCGAAGAGCTTTGCAGCTGTTTCAAGATCTTCCTTAGGAGGGAATGAAGGTGCGATACGTATATTTGTATCGGCAGGATCATTGTGGTAAGGAAAAGCTGAACCGGCAGGAGTGAGAGTAACACCGGCTTTCTTGCAATGAGCAACTACTTTCTTTGCACATCCCGGAAGCGTTTCGAAACTTATGAAATAACCTCCTTTTGGATTTGTCCATTCGCCAACACCAAGTCCATCAAGTGATTCTGAAAAGATCTTTTCAACTGCCTCAAATTTAGGACGAAGAATAGCAGCATGTTTTTTCATATGCTCAACCATTCCGTGTATGTTCTTAAAGAAACGGACAGTTCTCAGCTGGTTTACCTTGTCATGTCCGATTGTCTGGTTTTTCATCTGGTTCTTAACATCTTCGAGATTGTTAAGGCTTGCAGCCATTGCTGAGATACCGGAGCCTGGGAAAGCAACCTTTGAAGTAGATGCAAATTTGTAAACAAGGTCGGGATTTCCGGCTTTTTTACATTCAGCAAGAATTTCAACGAGGTAATCCTGCTCTTTTTCATAAAGATGATGAACGCAGTATGCATTATCCCAGTAAATTCTGAAATCATGAGCTGCAGGCTTTAAGCGTGCAAAACGATGGACGGTTTTATCTGAATAACTGTAACCCTGAGGGTTGGAATACTTGGGCACACACCAGATACCCTTTATAGACTCATCCTCGGATACGAGCTGCTCAACCATATCCATATCAGGTCCTTCAGGGGTCATGGGGATGTTGATCATTTCAATACCGAAATATTCTGTGATCGCAAAATGACGATCATAACCCGGAACCGGGCAGAGCCATTTTACTTTATCGAGCTTATACCACGGAGTTGAGCCCATTACACCATGTGTGAAGGAACGGCTTATGCAGTCGTACATAACGTTAAGAGATGAGTTTCCGTAAATTATAAGGTTGTCGGGATTGTTCTCCATCATATCAGACATGATTTCCTTGGCTTCATCAATACCTGTAAGAACTCCATAATTTCGGCAGTCTGTACCGTCATCACAGGTGAGGTCGGAAGAGGAATTGAGAACATCCATCATACCCATGGAAAGATCAAGCTGCTCTCTGCACGGCTTGCCGCGGCTCATATCAAGGTGAATATCCATTCCCTGATAGTTATGATATTCTTTTTTGAGCACCTGAAGTTCCTGTTCAAGTTCTTTGGCTGACATTTCAGCATAAGTTTTTTTAGTTGTTTCCATTTCGTAACTCAGCTCCTAACTATTTAGATTTGCTTTAACGCGATAACGTGATACATTTTAGCATGTATTAAGGAAAAAATAAAGACGCCGAAAAAAATTTGCAAATATTAAGATAAATAACACAAAAAGTACAAAAAGTTTGCATATAATCGATATTACATTTATAATAGGTTTTCGGATTTAGTTTTAAGGAGTTTTTAAGTTATGACAAATGAAAAAAATCAGAAGGAGCTAATGGACAGACTTTACGATGCGGCATCAAAGATCCTGCGTTCTGCAGATGTTAACGGAAGCAGACTGTTTGAGTTTGAAGCAGATGAGTTTCAATACAGAGATTCCAAAAGACTTAAACTCAGAACACAATCAGCAGGAAGATAATAATAGTTAACAGGTGATAAAATCAAGTCTTTAAGCGGTCGTAAGTTGACCTGTTTATTTCTTTAGGCTATAATTACATAGGCAAAGAGAATTAGGAAGCTGTGAGTGATCACAGCTTCTCTGTTGTAACAGGAGAAGAAGATGGCAGATATCAGACCTTTTAGAGCAGTAAGACCAAATATAGGAAAAGCCGCTGAAATCGCAGCTCTTCCGTATGATGTATATTCGAGACAGGAGGCAAAAGCTGAAGCAGCTGACAAGCCACTGTCTTTTTTGCGTATAGACAGACCTGAGATTAATTTTGATGATGATGTGGATATTTATGATCCTCGATGCTACGCAAAAGCAGGAGAACTACTCAATTCAATGATCAGGTCAGGGGATTTTATAAAAGATGATAATCCCTGTTATTATATATATGAGCTTACTATGCTTGGAAGAACACAGACAGGTATAGCTGCCGTTGCTTCTGTAGACGATTACAATAATAAAGTTATTAAAAAGCATGAAAATACAAGGGAAGATAAAGAAATAGACAGGATAAGACATGTAGAGGCCTGTGAGGCTCAGACAGGTCCTATTTTTCTCGGATACAGATCTGATGAAATAATAAACGGTATAGTTTCAAGGGTAAAAAATGACAATAATCCTGTATATGATTTTGAAAGCCCTGATGCAATAACTCATAGAGTGTGGATAATAGATAATATAGAAGACATAAATAAAATTGAAAATGCTTTTAAGGAGATAAATTCTATTTATATATGTGACGGACATCACAGGTGTGCTTCTGCAGTCAAGGCTGCTGAGAGAAAGAGACAGTCAGTGGGAGAATGGAAAGGCGACGAGGAGTTTAACTTCTTCCTTTCCGTGCTGTTCCCGGATGATCAGTTAATGATCATGGATTATAACAGAGTGGTCAAAGATCTTAACGGTCTTTCTGAAGACAGATTCATGGACAGAGTCAGAAAGAAGTTTATTATAGAGAAGATCGGAGAAAAGGCATATAAACCTGAAACTAAGGGGGAGTTTGGTATGTATATCAGCGGTAGCTGGTATAGGCTTATAGCAAAGCCTGAAACGATCCTCGATGATCCGGTGGATGCTCTTGATGTTTCGATACTTCAAAATGAGCTTCTGGCTCCGATATTGAGTATCGAGGATCCGAGAACAGATTCAAGAATTAAATTTGTAGGTGGGATCAGGGGACTTTCTGAACTCGAAAAGCTTGTAGATTCGAGAAAGTATACGGTTGCATTTTCAATGTACCCGACAGACATACATGAGCTTTTTGAGGTGGCAGACAGAAATGCTTTAATGCCGCCCAAATCCACATGGTTTGAACCAAAGCTCAGAAGCGGGCTTTTTATACATTTAATTGAGGAGAGGTAAGATGACAAAGAAAGTTTATAATCTCATGGACTGGGCGGCCATTGAGGCTGTCACATATTCGGAAGCAGATCATCCTAAGGAACTTCTTGGAGCACACGCTGTAGGAAGCCAGACTCTGATCCAGCTTTTTATTCCGGATGCAAAAAAAGTATCCATACGTGTGGGACGTTCAAAAACACCTGTAGAATGCGAGCTTGCAGATGAAAGCGGATATTTTGCATGTCTTATAAAAAGAAAATACCCTTTTCAGTATACTGTAATAATTGAAGATAAGAACGGAAAAACAAGAGAGTACGCTGATCCTTATTCATTTGAAAACATCATAACAGAAAAAGATCTTATTAAATTTGCGGATGGAATTCATTATCATGCCTATGAAATTCTCGGAGCTCATGTCATGGAAATCGATGGAGTAAAGGGTACTCATTTTGCAGTATGGGCACCTAATGCCATGAGAGTAAGTGTTGTAGGAGATTTTAATGGATGGGATGGCAGGATCCATCAGATGGAAAGACTGCATGATTCCGGCATTTTTGAGCTTTTTATCCCCGGTGTGGAAGATGGAGCCGTATATAAATTTGAATTAAAGAAAAAGAATGGAACAGTTATTTACAAGTCTGATCCATATGAGTTTGGCGGAGAAATGAGACCGAAAAATGCTTCGGTAGTAAGAAATATATCAGATTTCAGCTGGACTGATGAAAAATGGCTTAAGGACAGGGCAAGGGCAAAGCATGAGAGCGAGCCTATGCTGGTTTATGAGCTGCATCTTGCTTCCTGGAAACATCGTAACCTTACAGCGAAGGAAAAAGAAAAAAGCTGGGAAGAGATTGACCGCGAAGGCTTAAATTTCATGAATTACAGAAAGCTCGCGCCGGAAATAGCAAAATATGTTCATGAGATGGGATATACACATATCGAGCTGATGCCGGTCATGGAGCATCCTTTTGATAATTCTGAAGGTTATCAGATAACAGGCTACTATGCACCTACAAGAAGATATGGAAGCCCTGAGGATTTTGCATGGTTTATGAATTATATGCACTCAGAGGGAATTGGTGTTATCCTTGACTGGTCATGTGCAAACTTCCCTAAGGATGATTTCGGACTTGAGTATTTTGATGGAACACATCTTTATGAAAGTGATAATATGAGAAGAAGACAGCATCCTGATGAAGGAACCTGGATGTTCGATTTTTCTAAACCACAGGTTAAAAATTATCTTATTGCCAGCGCACTTTTCTGGGTAAATGTATATCATGCGGATGGTATAAGAATAAATGATCTCGACTATATTCTTTACCTTGATTTCGGAAAAGGTGAAGGCGATTGGGACGCCAATATCTATGGCGGAAGAGAAAACCTTGAGGGCATTGAATTTATCAAGCATCTCACATCGGTATTTGCCAAAAATGCAAGAGGCTCTATGATCATTGCAGAAGAATCTGCTGCATGGTCTGGAGTTACAGCTCCGCTTGATGAAGGCGGACTTGGATTTGATTATAAATGGAATAGTGGCTGGAAGAATGATTTTCTTGGATATATGGCATATGATCCATATGTCAGGACAAATCATTACGGAGAGCTATGCTTCCCTATGATATATGCATATTCCGAGAAATACATCCTTCCTTTCAGCCATAATGAATCCTCATGTGGAATGGGATCACTCTTAAGCAGAATGAGTGGAAACAACCGCGATGAGAAGTTTGCAAATATGAAGGCTGCATTTGGCTTTTTCATGACGCATCCCGGCAAGAAACATATTTTCATGGGTCAGGATCTGGGAGAATTTGATGAGTGGAATCTGAATCGTGAAATTCAGTGGGGTCTTCTGGATAATGAAGAACATAAATGGTTCCATAATTCACTTAAGGATCTTATTGCACTATACAGAGAGCAGCCGGCACTTTATTCTTTAGATCATGAAGAGGGCGGCTTTGAATGGATAAATTGTATTTCTGCCAATGAGAATATAGTCGTATACCTCAGAAAGACTAAGAAAGCTGAGGAGACTCTGCTTATCGTAGTTAATTTTGAAAATGTTCCGAGAAAAAATTATAAGATCGGTGTGCCTTTTGAGGGTAAATATAAAGAAATCTTCAATTCGGATTCGGAAAAGTATGGCGGATTTGACTTTAGAAATACCAGAAGCTTAAATTCTGATAAAGATGAGTGTGATGGCAGAGAGGATTCCATCAGGATCAAAGTTCCTCCGCTTGCAATATCAGTGTTTAAATGCACGCCTGAATCAAATAGCAGCAAAAAAGAAAATGACAAAAAAGATAAGGAATAAATAATAAATGAGTGCAACTGAAGAAGTATCTATCTCAATGGATTCGGTATCTAATGATATAGCTGAGATATCGGATACACTTAGCAATATTAAAGATATCGATTCATTAAAAGAAGAAGTTACAAAAGGATTTTTTGCAAATTATTTAGATACATTACCGCCTAAGCTTTTTAATCTTGGAGTAAGGGTTATATTTGCTCTTATATGTCTGTTTATAGGTTCGAAATTAATTAAATTCGCACGTAAGCTTATAAACAGATCTCTTGAAAAGGCAGGAATTGATAAAGGTATTTCGCATTTTATAGATTCTTGCGTAAAGTTTCTGCTTTATGTAATTCTTATTATGATAGTGGCCTCAGGATTTGGAGTAGATGCCACATCCATAGTAGCAATTTTAGGTTCTATAGGTTTGACTATCGGTCTTGCCCTGCAGGGGAGCTTTTCAAACTTTGCAGGAGGTATAATACTTCTCCTGATGAAACCATTTAAGGTTGGAGATTATATTATAGAAGATTCGCACAAAAATGAAGGAGTTGTTACCAGCATTCAGCTTTTTTACACAACACTTCGTACTATAGATAACAAGGTGGTTTTAATACCTAATGGAACACTATGCAACAGCTCGATGACTAATGTTACCTGGCATGATGAGAGATGTGTGGATTTTTCAGTTGGTATAAGTTATGGTTCAGACCTGCTTTTGGCAAAAGAAACTCTTAAGAATCTGGTAATGGAAGATGAAGATCTCCTTCGTCCGGGGGATATAAATATATTTGTGCGTGAGCTGGCAGACAGTGCGGTAGTTCTTGGAGCCCGCTATTTCGTCAGAACTCCGGCGTATTTTAAGTCGATCTGGCATTTGAATGAAGCTGTTAAGCTTAAATTTGATGAGATCGGCATCGAGATCCCGTTTAATCAGATGGATGTTCATATAAAAGAAAAATAATGTTATAGACTTTGCTGACTTAATTGCAGGAATCCGCAGTAGATGTGGACTCCTGCGATTTTTCTTTTGCAGCGAGAGCGTTCCTCGTAGGAACTTTAAGGCGAACGGCGCAACAGGTGAAAAACAAAAAACTTTAATAATCTAAAGTTTTTAGGATATATGCCGATATAATAAGTGAGAATAATTTTCAGACAATTTAGACTAATGACTTGAAAAATAATACATTTAATGCTAAAATCAAGGTGTATACAGATGCTTTAAAGACAAGGATGTCGCCTGACATATACAAAGGAGTGTGATAGTTATGTCACTGACTGTAAGTTCAATCGCAAATTCAGCATTAGATTATTCAACTTTATTTCCATCAAGTTCATCCGGAACCTCGGGGGATACTCTTTTAGCTGATTATGCTGCTATAAAAAATGGTTCATTAAAAAAATTATATAAGGCTTATTACAGTGGGCTTGAGGAGCAGGAAGCAGAGGCTTCCTCAGAGGCATATTCAACAGTTAAGGTTAATGCCTCAAAGCTTTCGGATTCAATTAAGGATCTTCAATCGGAAAGTCTTTATGATGGTGAATCAACAGATGATCTTTATGAAGCTGTATCTGATTATATAAAAAATTATAACAGTACACTTACTTCTTCAGCTTCAGAATCAACAACAGCTACAAACAGTATGGCTTTGAAGCTTGCCTCAACGACCAGCACATATTCTGAACAGTTTAGCAGTATAGGAATCAGTATTAATGAAGATGGAACGCTTTCGATAGATGAAGATGAGTTCAAGGAAGCTGTTTCGGGATCTGCAGGTCTTTCAACAGCCAAGGATTTATTCGGATCCAGCTACGGATATTCAAATATTATCAGTACAAAAGCTTCAATTATCGAGTCAATCGCAGGAAACAGGATCAATTCTTCGGGTTCGACAGGAACGACATATGGATCAGGAGGAAGTTCTTCCTCTGTATTAGACAGTTTAATAGATGTGGATGCATAAAATCTCTTTGATGCCCTGAAGGGGCTCTTCAATCAGGCAGATGCAGCTGCATTTTTATAGAAAGCCCTGGCATGGTTTCCCTTGAATGCCGGGGCTTCTTAATGTAAAAAACAGGCTCACTGACAAATGGATTTGCCGGTGAACCTGCTTTTTTATTGTTTTATACTAACATCGCTTCCATTGGTTTGTATGATGACATCGCCTTTTCTGGTAAGATATGTGCTGACACCGGCATTTTCTAAAAGCTGGACTGTTAATTCATCTTCGGGCTGGTCATCAGAAGAAGTTATGATAGCATATTTCGGATCACATTCTTTTATAAGGTCAGAGAGATAATCCTGATAATGACCATGATAGGGAAATTTAAGAACGGTGGAAGCTAGATTATTATAAGATGAATATTCACTTAGCCGTTCTGTCTGGGCATCACCTGTGAAAAGCATCGAGAAATCTCCATAGGTCATTTTAACGAGAAGAGAAGAGTTATTATCTTCCTTATCGTCATATTCCTCTTTCTGAGGAGGGTAGATGTCATAATTTACATCTCCGATAGTAAAAGAAGTGTTTTCTGTAAAAACTTCATCTTTTAGTCCGTTATCAAGGACTGCATTAAAAAACTTATTTGTGTGTTTTTTCTCATTTGTCTGATAGGTTGAGATCACACGTTTTACTTCCATATTTTTAATTATTTTTGCAGCGCCGCCAACATGATCCTTATCGAAATGAGAAATCATCATGCAGTCAAGACTGTCAATACCCAAATCTTTCATATCATCGACAAGATCTTCACCATTCTCTTTGTATCCTGTATCGATCATTACTGCAGAATCATTTCCATAAATTAAAAAGGCATCGCCCTTGCCAACATTATAGCATTTAATGGTATATATATTTCCGGATAAGCTTTCTGATCGAGCCTTTGAACTTTCGGATGAGTTTATGTTATCAGTTTTTACACATCCAAAGAGGAATAAAGAGGCAAAAATGATCATTGACAGTAGAAAAGCTCTTTTTTTATTCATAAGAAACCTCCTTTGTAAAAAAAATCCCGCATTTTCAAGCAATAATGATAGATTCTTGAAAATGCGGGATTAAATTTCAGCAAGTGACGGGAATCGAACCCGCGTCATCAGCTTGGGAAGCTGATGTTCTGCCATTGAACCACACCTGCAGCCACAAAATTAAATGGTCAACAATTATATATTACTCTGATGCCTGGAATAAATCAAGACCTTTTTGTGGATGGCTTCTTTTTCAATTCTTCCAGAATTATCATGAGGTATTCTTTGAGTTTATCTTCATTCATAAGATTTTCATCATAAATAAAAAACTTCTCTTTGGACTTATAGTCTTCTCTGAAAGAAGGGCTGAAAAGCTCATTCTTAAACTGAGGGAGATAAAAGGCGGTCTTTTTTATGCAGCAGTTGGAAGCAGTGGCCTTTTCTTTCCGGCTTGTTTCCATGAAATTTCCTACTGATTTATGAATAACGGTATCTTCCTCCGGAAGGTAAAAATAATTTTTATAATCTTTGAAATAAAGCCTGAGTTCTTTTTCTATAATTGGGACTGAGATCATGGCCTCTGAACCGGAGAAGGATATAGAAAGTCCATTGTTGGACAAAAATTTATTATGAGGAACAGTATTTTTTAACTTTATCCTGATCAGAAGTTCCTTTCCGGGTTCTCCGGAAACGTTGATGCATTCATTTACAGAAAATGAAAGATAATTATAACCAGTTCCGATAAAAATCCCAAGATAGAGAAATATCTGCAGAAGTTCAGGCATTCCGGCAATGTCATCGGCATTATGGAGAAGAAGGAGTGAACGTTCTTTTTTACCATGATTTTTTGCATAATTCCAATATACATCAATAAGTTCCCCGCCGTTCATTTTATCTTCACGGTCGACTGACAGGAATCTTTCTATTGATTTTTGCTTCATATTTTCCAGGCCAAGAAGACTTTTGAATGGCTTAACAGCTCTGTAGATATCAAAACTTTTGGGCAGAAGAGCATTTATCGCATATTTATCATAACGGGCAAGTATAAAGGGAAGATCGAAGCTCTCACCGTTAAAACTTATGAGCAGATCAAAATTTTTCATAAATTCTCGCATTGCAAGAAGTGTGCGGAACTCATCCTCTTCATTTTCGGCAAGAAACTGGCGGTATTTCCATTTATTGTCTTCAAAATATACAAATCCTGCAAGATAAAGCATAGAATATTCCCGGGAAAGTCCGGTAGTTTCTATGTCAAAAAAAGCAGTTCTATATAAGTCGGCAGGCTGAAAATCCTCGATTATTTCAAGATAATTTTTCTCAGTTAGATTTAAATCATTGTTAATTATTTCCATATTTGTTATTATATTCTTGTCTGTTTTAGTCAATTGTTATGATGTTAAAAAATGTGATACAGTGGCACATTTTTCATTATAGCATATTGCGGGGCTGATGTGTGGTGTGCAACATATATTCAGTCTTTTAAGAAACTGACAACAAAAATTTAATAGAGAAAGAGGGTCTGAGAATGTCACAGTTTACTTTTAGTGGAGGCATTCATCCTTTTGACGGTAAATCGCTGTCAAAGGATAAGCCAGTAAAAGAAGTGCTGCCAAAGGGATTATTGGTATTTCCGCTTTCACAGCACATCGGAGCTCCGGCTAAAGCTGTTGTTGCGGTAGGCGACAGTGTAAAGGCAGGACAGCTTATTGCTGAAGCGAGCGGATTTGTATCGGCTAATATTTTCTCTTCCGTTAGCGGAACAGTAAAGGCAATAGAGCCGCATCGTGTTCCTACGGGAGCAATGGTAAATTCCATTGTTATAGAAAATGACGGCAAATATGAAGAGGCTGAAGCTGCTCCGGCAAAGAATTTTGAGGAAATGTCCGGTGAAGAGATAGTAAATGCTGTCAGAAATGCCGGAGTAGTCGGAATGGGAGGTGCAGGTTTCCCCACAGCGGTAAAACTTTCACCCAAGAATCCTGAAAAGATCGACTACGTAATAGCAAATTGTGCTGAATGTGAGCCGTATCTGACATCTGATTACAGACGGATGATCGAGAATCCGGAGCTTATAATCGGAGGAATGAATTGCGTCCTTAAGATTTTTCCTAAGGCAAAGGGAATCATCGCGATCGAGGATAATAAACCGGATGCGATCGAAAGTCTGAAGAAGCTTGCAGTCAATGAATCAAGGATAGAAGTCTACGCACTGAAGACAAAATATCCTCAGGGTGGTGAGCGTCAGCTTATTTATGCGTGTACAAAGCGCGCGATCAATTCAAAAATGCTTCCTGCAGACGCAGGCTGTATCGTAGATAATTGCGAAACGCTTGTGGCAATTAATCGCGCTGTCAGGGAGAATAAACCCACTTACAAAAGAATAGTTACCATTACGGGAGATGCCATAAACGATCCCAGAAATTTCCTAGTACCTATGGGAATGAGCTTTAACGAGCTTATTGAAGAGGCAGGTGGATTTAAGGCTGAGCCTGAACAGATAGTTTCCGGTGGACCGATGATGGGATTTTCAGTTTTTGATACAGAGACACCTGTAACAAAAACTTCATCAGCTATGCTCTGCCTTCTTAAGGATGATGCCATTCATGCAGAGGAGACTGCCTGCATCAACTGCGGACGTTGTGTTGAAGCCTGTCCTGAAAGACTTATTCCATCACAGCTCGCAACCTACGGAGAGCATGAAAATTATGAAAAATTTAATCAGCTTTTCGGAACTGAGTGCATAGAATGTGGTTCATGTACTTATGTCTGCCCTGCAAAACGTCAGCTTGCACAGGCTATTAAGGGTATGAAGAGACTTGCTATTGCAAAAGCTAAAGAAGAAGCAAAAGCAAAAGCTGAAGCGAAGGGTGGTGACAGATAATGGCTGAAGAGAAGAAACTTTTGAATGTATCTTCAAATCCTCATGTCAGGGATAGGATCACCACACGTATGATAATGCTTTTGGTGATCATTGCGCTTCTTCCTGCTACAGGATACGGAGTTTATCATTTTGGACTTTATTCGTTGGCGGTAGTTCTTATAACTACAGGTACAGCAGTTATATGGGAATTCCTCTGGAATAAATTCATGAAGAAAAAGAGCACTATAGAGGATCTTTCGGCAGTAGTTACCGGGCTTCTTCTGGCTCTTAACATGCCACCCAGGATTCCGATCTGGATATGCGTTATGGGTTCTTTCTTTGCGATAATCGTAGTAAAGAATCTTTTTGGCGGGCTTGGACAGAATTTCATGAATCCGGCACTTGGAGCAAGATGTTTCCTCCTTATTTCATTTGCAGGTAAGATGGCAGATTTTGCTTATGACAGCGTTTCAGGAGCAACATATCTTGCATCATTAAAGAATGGAACAGGATTTGATGCATCTGCAATGGTCTGGGGAAATGAAATGGGAACAATAGGTGAGACCAGTGTTATCGCCATTGTTATTGGTGCATGTATTTTGCTTGCATTTGGAATAATCGATCTTACTATTCCTGGAACTTATATCGTAACATTTGCTCTTTTCTGGGTATTATTCGGTGGACATGGTGCAGATCCGGCTTACCTTACAGCTGAACTTGCCGGCGGCGGACTTATGCTTGGTGCATTTTTCATGGCTACAGATTATGTTACGAGTCCGATCACCACGAAGGGCAGGATAATATATGGAATAATTCTCGGTATTCTTACAGGCGTGTTCCGTGTATTCTCATCCGGAGCAGAAGGAGTATCCTATGCAATAATCGTATCTAACCTTCTTGTGCCGCTTATCGAAAGAGCAGCACCTCTTAAATGCTTTGGCTATGTAAAGCCGGAGAAAGGGGGTAGGGTATAATGAGTAAGGAAGTAAAGAATACTATTATAATTACTGTATTTGCGTTGGTTTCAGGTCTTGCACTCGGACTGGTTCACCAGGTTACGGCAGGTCCTATCGCAGCACAGAAACAGAAGGCTTTAAACGAGGCATACAGCGCAGTAATATCAGAGGCTTCAAATTTCACAGATATGGGAATAGAAGCTTATGATGATGCAGATCACAACGCTCAGATATCTTCAGTACTCACTGCTGAGGATGCATCAGGTGCCGCAGCAGGATATGTTGTGAATGTGGTTTCCCACGGAGGATACGGCGGAGATATAGAATTTTCCGTAGGTATCAAAAATGATGGAACTATTGAAAATATTTCGATCACCGCAATTTCCGAAACACCCGGACTTGGAATGAAGGCTCAGACAGAACCTGATTTTATAAATCAGTTCTTGGGACAGAGTACAGATACGGCATTTGCTCTCGGAGATAATGTTACGGCTATCACAAGTGCAACATTTACGTCACGTTGCATGACAAACGGTATCAACGCCGCATTGCAGTATTATACAAATAATTTAGCGGGAGGTACACAATAATGAAGCCAAATACACCTGTAGAGAGACTATTTAACGGCATTATAAAGGAAAACCCGACGCTGGTTATCATTCTTGGTATGTGTCCTACACTTGCTGTTACAACTTCAGCAATGAACGGAATCGGCATGGGACTTTCCACTACAGCAGTTCTTGCAATGTCAAACCTGTTTATTTCTCTTTTGAGAAAGGTTATTCCCGATGAAGTCAGAATTCCTGCTTTCATTGTGGTAATAGCATCATTTGTAACAATGGTAGACATGCTTATGGAAGCATATACACCGGCTCTTTATGAGCAGCTTGGAATCTATATTCCGCTGATCGTTGTTAACTGTATTATTTTCGGTCGTGCCGAGGCATATGCCTCAAAAAATTCACCTGTAGCATCTTTGTTTGATGGTATCGGTATGGGACTTGGTTTTACCATTTCGATCACTATAATAGGATTCATCCGTGAATTTATAGGTTCCGGTGCAGTTTTCGGACATACAATAGGAAACCTTCCTGATTATATGCCTTCAATATTTGTAATGGCTCCCGGTGCGTTCATGGTACTGGCAACATTAATTGTTATCCGTGCCAATATAATAAATCACATCGAGGCAAAGAAGGGAACAAGACTTCCTGTAGAGCATACTGACGAGCCCGGTGCGCAGTGTTCCGGATGTGCTTTTGTCGGAAGCTGCTCAGGGAAGTTCCAGAAATATGAAGCTGAATTTAAGAAGGAAGGAGAGGCTAAGAAATGAACAG
This sequence comes from Lachnospiraceae bacterium C1.1, assembly GCA_030434875.1. Lineage (NCBI taxonomy): Bacteria > Bacillati > Bacillota > Clostridia > Lachnospirales > Lachnospiraceae > Lachnospiraceae bacterium C1.1. The sequence continues at coordinate 394,552 of JAUISW010000001.1, forward strand.
TTCATCAACATTAATTTATATACTTGTTTTTTCAATACTGATCAATAACGTTGTATTGAGCCAGTTCCTTGGAATATGTCCTTTCCTTGGTGTTTCAAATAAGGTTACGACAGCAGCCGGAATGGGCGGAGCGGTTGTATTTGTTATAACGATTGCTTCTGCTGTTGCAGCAGTTATTTATCAGTTTGTACTTTTACCTTTTAATCTGGAATATCTCAATACTATCGTTTTTATCCTTGTTATTGCGGCTCTGGTTCAGTTAGTAGAGATGTTTTTGAAGAAATCTTCACCATCACTTTATAAGGCATTGGGAGTATATCTTCCCCTTATAACCACAAACTGTGCAGTTCTTGGTGTAGTTCTTCTTAATGTGCAGAATGGATTTAATTTTATTCAGAGTGTTGTGAACGGATTTGCTACTGCATGTGGTTTTGCTCTTTCGCTTGTGATCATGGCCGGTCTTCGTGAAAAAATGGAGTACAATGACGTTGCAAAGCCGGTAAAGGGAATGCCCTTTACAATGTTTACAGCAAGTCTTATGGCTATTGCATTCTGTGGATTTGCAGGACTTAAATAAGGCGAAAGGAAAGGTGAGAAATCTATGTCAGAAATTATTATGGCGGCTGTATGTGTTGCTGCTGTCGGATTAATAATAGGTATCTTTCTGGGAATCGCCGGTAAAAAGTTTGCTGTTGAAGTTGATGAAAGAGAAACAGCTATTATAGGCGTTCTTCCAGGAGCTAACTGTGGTGGCTGCGGATATGCAGGATGTGCAGCTAACGCTCATGCGATCGTAGAAGGGATTGCAAAAGTAGATTCGTGTCCCGTAGGCGGTGCAGATTGTGCTGCAAAAATTGCGGAAATAATGGGACAGTCGGTTTCAGCTGAGGCTCCTAAAGTTGCTTTTGTTAAATGCTCAGGAACCTGTGATAAGGCTAAAAGCCAGATGAATTATACAGGTCAGATGGATTGTAAGCTGCTTGCGCAGATCCAGGGCGGAGGTCCGAAGGCCTGCACATATGGCTGCCTTGGTGGTGGAACCTGCGTAAGGGTATGTCAGTTTGATGCCATACATATCATAGATGGTATCGCACAGGTTGATCCTGAAAAATGTGTTGCCTGTGGTCAGTGCGTATCCAATTGTCCGAAGCATTTGATAGAGCTTAAGCCAAAGAGCAATAAGTATGCTGTTGCATGTTCGTCCAAAGAAAAGGGCAAGCAGGTAATGGAAGTTTGTGCTTCAGGCTGTATCGGATGTGGAATTTGTGAGAAGACTTGTAAATTTGATGCTATACATGTGGTTGATAATATTGCCCATATCGATTATGATAAATGTAAGAATTGCGGTATGTGTGCAATGAAATGTCCTAAGAAGGTGATCCACCGTCTTGATGGACAGCCGATACCGCAGCCAAAGGCTCCTGCAGCAAAGACAGAGGCAGCAGCCAAATAATAATTAAAATAATGGGGATTCAATGGCAGACATCTGCTGTTGGATCCTCTGTTATGACAACTGCGTTAATAATCGGAAAAATGAGGAGTTTATGATGAAAAAGTTTAAGTGTTGGTTAGGATCGGTCGTAATTGCTGCAGCCGGTCTTTTTTTATTTGCGGGCTGTGCGGCAAAAACAGAGCCGGTGAGCAAAACAGAATTTATGCTGGATACGGTATGCTATATAACTCTCTATGATAAAAATGACCCTTCAATTATAGAGGATGCATTTAAACTTGGAAAAGAATATGAGAACCTTTTTTCTGCTACAGTTGAGGGTTCTGATGTTTATAGAATAAATGAAGCAGATGGAGAAACTGTCGAAGTAAGCGAGGATACGATAGAGCTGATAAAGACATCGATAAAATATGGGGATCTTACAAATGGAGCATTTGACATTACAATATATCCGATATCCAAGATGTGGGATTTTACGGGAGAGAATCCTTCAGTTCCTGATGAAGCAGATATTAAAGAAGCCTTAAAACACGTTAATTACAAAAATATATCCATAGATGAAGAAAAAAATACAGTAACGCTTTTAGACAGCGAGGCAATGATCGATCCCGGTGCCATAGGAAAGGGATATATCGCAGATAAAATGAAAGAATATATCGTGTCTAAAGGCGTAAAGAGTGCTATAATAAACTTGGGTGGAAATGTACTTACCATAGGCGAATCTACGGAAAAAAGACCGTTTAAAATAGGTATAAGAAAACCCTTTGCAGATGAATCTGAAATGGCGACGGCAGTGGAAGCAAATGATAAATCAGTTGTAAGTTCAGGCTCGTATGAACGGTATTTTATAGAAAACGGCAGATTATATTATCATATACTTGACCCAAAGACCGGTTATCCTGCTGATGGAGGACTTTCAGGAATAACGATCATATCAGATAAATCCGTTGATGGAGATGCATTGAGTACAAGCTGCTTTATATTAGGCTATGATAAGGCAATTGAACTCTTAAAAGGAATTAAAGAGGAGAAAATAGGAGCAATCTTTATAGCAGACGATAATACAACAATTAATGAGTACGGCATGGAATAAGCGTTTTACATTGGAGAGTAAAAAGGGGGAAATGCTATGTCAATGCTTCATAAACGTAAATCCGACAGAAAAAAGGGGATAAGTTCGGGTGTTAAGCTTGCGCTGGCGACAATGGCAGCACTTGGAGCAGTGTTTTTTGTCATTATTGCAACGGTGCTGGCAAACCGCAGGCCGAGTCACAAGGCAGAAAATACAGAGGTCATCTCAACAGAAGCAGCAGTAAATGCTGAAAAAGCTGAAGAGGTTGAGTGGGAAAGTCTTGCTGATGGAGAAACCAGGACAAGTGACGAATTGAATTTCTGGCATATGTATGATAAAGATGAGCCGGATTCAGTTACAGTAAGTCCTGCTTCCAGGGGAGAAGTAAAGGATGATCTGGTATCAGTAAATAAAGCGGATGAAAATGTAGAAAGTCCATCAGAAAATGAAATAGATGCAGTCGGAGATGAATCGGCACAGGCTGTTTCAAGAAACAGCTTATCGGGAAATTTCTTTGACCAGAACGAGCTCATTGATGGAGAGGCGGATTTTGTTCCTGTTATAAGTGAAATAAAAAAGAGCAGTTTGTATGAGGAAGGATTCCGTATGAACGGTGAGTTTAAGGAGTATGCCCTTAATGACAAGAAAACTTCCTTCACCGGTATAGATGTCTCTAAATATCAGGGAGATATAGACTGGAAGGCAGTAGCTGACAGTGGTGTCGATTTTGCCATGATACGAATGGGATCAAGAGGTTACAGCCGCGGACAGGTTATTGTGGATGATAAGTTTTATGATAACCTGAATGGATGCTCAGAAAATGGGATCAGAGTCGGAATATATTTTTATTCGCAGGCGATCACGCCGGAAGAGGCTATAGAAGAGGCAAATTACTGTATAGGATCAATAGGCAAGCACAAAGTTGAATATCCTATTGTTTTTGACAGTGAGGCAGTCATAGGGGACAGCTACAGGACAGAGAACCTTTCTCCGTATGAGTTATCATCCATCGCACAGGCGTTCTGCAATATGGTGACTATGTATGGATACACGCCTATGATAGCTGCAAGTAAAAAGCAGTTTGCCAGTCATTTTGATATGAGTATGATAGAACAGTATGACTGGTGGCTTTTTGATACGGATGAATATAGTGTATTTCCATACAAGTACTCTATCTGGCAGTATTCAAAGACAGGAACTGTCGAAGGAATAAGCGGAGCTGTGAATCTTGATATATCATTTATAGATTATTCAAGTAAATGATCATTGATCAATTCTAAAAAGCGTTTTGGAAGTTCGATCGAAGAATAAATATCGGCATAATGGGATGCAGTTAAATTATCAATAAAATTTGACTGCATTCCTTTCTTTTTTAAATCGGTTTTTGAAAGCATATCAATAGCTTTATTTACCGCAATAGCAGCTGTTTCAGCATTGGGATAACTGCCAAGTGAATAATTACTTCTTATATGTATGTGTGCTTTATATCTGAGAGGAAATTTGCGGTCATCGCGCTCAACCCCGTGATAAGGATTGATAATTTCAATATTTTCATATCTAAAATCGGTATTATCTCCATTTAGAAATCGATAATCTCTGTTCTCGACAGCAAAGGGACGGATTCCGTAACGTGACTTGAGATTAATCTGGCTTCCATAATCTTCACAGAAATAGTGACCGCCTCGACATTGAATTGCATGCTCCGAGTAATAAAAGAGGTCATCTTTGTCGAATTTAAAAACAATATTCTCAGAAATGTAATATAAAAATAAATTCTTTTTTAAATATATAGGATTTCTGAAATATACTCCATTGTCCCTGAAATTAATAAGTATTATCCAGGTGGAGAAGGCCAATGCAGAGGTTATTATATAGTCTTCTATGGACAGGTCAGAGTAAAGTATGCGGGAAGCCTCATTATAAAGGCGCCTTGCACGTGGCTCTGTATCCTTCGATCCAAGGCTTATATGCTTATTTCTGAAAGTTATCGAGGCTCTGTAATATAAACTTCCATCTTTTTTTTTAGCTGTAAATATGCCATTCATATTATTACTCCATTATAGACGTCAAAATTTATTATGAAAATTATACAAAAATCACAGACGCTTATTTATAGCTCTTCAGCATTATTTTAACATGTTGTTTATAATATTGGAAACAATTTTACTGTAAAAAAGACACAAAACAATTAATTAACATAATTTTTATCAAATTAGTAAAATCGGCAGAATTTTTTGATAAAAAACACGCAAAAACCTAACATGTACTACAAAATTTATAAAACAATGTAATATTTCCTTAACAAAAAGATTTTTTTTTGTTATACTAATAAAAGTTTCGTGCTAAGCGGTAATATTTTAGCCACGAAAACAGTCAATCTAATGCAGCTCTGCAGTCAGATGGCAGAGTGCAATTTTATTTAAGAAGATGAGCATTATAAAATGTTCATACTTCATTGTGAGGTTTTATGTTAGCAAATGAAAAGAAACTCAAAAATGTGCTTGGTGCAGCGGGAATTTGTGCTGCAGCAGCCTGTGTGATAGCATCTGCAGGACAGACAACAGTTCTTGCAGCTGAGAATTACACAGAGACCACAGATGCTGGATCAGGTGCAGGAGTGACAATTGAAAACCTGATGGAAGGCAGCGGAGCTTCTATCGTTCTTTCAGACAGCATAATTGAAGACGATGATGACAGTGAAATTGTTCTTGAAGCCGGTGCTGAAAATGTACTTTCATCAGCAGCTGAAGAAGATAATACAGAAGAGGACTCTTCTTCAACAGAGGATTCTGAGGTTGATAATCAGGAAGCTGAAGCAGCTGAGGATGCTCAGGCAGAAGCAGAGTCATCAGAGGAAACAGCTGAGGCTGATAGTCAGGAGACAGCAGATTTTTCAGTAAGCGAAGTAACTACTGAAGAAAATGCAGAAAATGATGCAGAATCAGAAGAATCAACAGAGGATTCGGCTGAGTCAGAGGATGCAGAAAAAGCAGCAGAGGAGGCAGCAAAGGCCGAAGAAGCTGCAAGAGCAGCCGAAGAAGCAGCGAAAGCTGAAGAAGAGGCAGCAAGAGCAGCAGAGGAAGCAGCACAGGCAGCGGCAGAAGAAGCAGCGCAGGCGGCAGCAGAGGAAGCAGCGCAGAAGGCAGCAGAGGAAGCAGCAGCGCAGGCGGCAGCAGAGGAAGCAGCTACAGAATCTGTAGATACAGCAGCTTCAGCTATGCTTGGAAATGCTGATTATGTTGCGCTTTGCAAGATAGTACAGGCTGAGGCAGGAAGCGAACCGGTTCAGGGTAAAATTGCTGTTGCAAATGTTATTATGAACAGGATCAACAATCCTTCTTTCCCTTCAACAGTTGAGGATGTAATAAGACAGCCGGGACAGTTTGGTCCTGTAAGAAATGGATCTTACGCTTTGGCTGTACCCAGTGTTGAGACAATAGATGCTGTAAATGCAGCGCTTTCAGGAATTGATTATTCAGGCGGAGCACTTTATTTCAAGCGTTCTTCCAGTTCAAAATGGGGTTCAAGAAATATAGTTAACCGTGTAGGAAATCATGCATTTTATGTTTGATCATATATGAATATATGAATCTATGAAGAAAGTATCTTATGGTACTTTCTTTTTTTATTTCTATCAGCCATTAAAAGCGATACTTGCGCTGTTTAGAGCTCTGTGTTATTATGAAAAAAGTTTTGTAGATCATATAAAAAATGAGGGGCATGACTTATTTAAAACCTATTTTATATCAGAGGAGGCAGTAATGGATTTGATTTATAGCAGCACAAGAGACGGAAGTGTAAAAACTACTGCAAGCAAGGCTATTCTTAAAGGACTGTGTGATGATGGAGGTCTTTTTGTTCCGGAGAGGATTCCGGAGCTTAAAAAGAGTCTTTCAGAACTTGCAGAGCTTGATTATAAGGGCGTTGCCTATGAAGTTATGAAAGAGTTCATTACTGATTTTACAGAGGAAGAACTTAAGAACTGTATTGAAAATGCTTATGACGAGAAATTTGACTGCCCCGAGATCGCACCGCTTACATATGCAGATGGCGCTTATTACCTTGAACTTTTTCACGGTAAAACAATTGCATTTAAGGATATGGCACTTTCTATACTTCCTCACCTTATGATCACATCAGCACGTAAAAATAATATAAAGAATGATATAGTTATACTTACGGCTACATCCGGAGATACAGGAAAAGCAGCACTTGCAGGTTTTGCGGATGTTGATGGTACAAGGATAATAGTTTTTTATCCTAAGGATGGAGTAAGCCCGGTACAGAAGCTCCAGATGGTTACAGAAAAAGGAAAAAATACACTTGTTGTCGGTGTTGATGGAAACTTTGATGACTGCCAGACGGCTGTAAAGAAAATCTTTGGGGACGAGGAATTTGGACGTAAGATAGGAGAAAAGGGTTTCCAGTTCTCAAGTGCAAATTCTATCAACATAGGAAGACTTGTACCGCAGATAGTTTATTATGTATATGCTTACACAAGGCTTCTTGCAAATGAAAAGATCTCTGATGGTGAGAAGATAAATGTGGTAGTTCCTACAGGTAATTTTGGCAATATCCTTGCGGCTTACTATGCAAAGAATATGGGTCTGCCTGTAAACAAGCTTATTTGTGCATCAAATGAGAATAAAGTTCTTTTTGATTTCTTTAAGAATGGTGTATATGACAGAAAGAGAGAATTTATCCTTACATCCTCTCCTTCAATGGACATACTTATTTCAAGTAATCTAGAGAGACTTATCTATCATATATCAGGAAATGATCCCTTGGCTACAAAGGGATTTATGGAAAAGCTTTCAGAGACAGGCAAATACGAAATTACAGATGAGATGAAGAAAAATCTGGGAGATTTCAGAGGCTTTTATGCATCTGAGGCTGATACGGCGGCAAAAATCCATAGTCTTTATGAAGATACCGGATATATAATCGATACCCACACTGCTGTTGCCGGAAGCGCATATGATCAATACCTGAAGGATACAGGAGATGAAACGGTAACTGTAATTGCATCAACAGCAAGCCCGTTCAAATTTGCAAAGAGTGTAATGACCGCAGTAGACAGTAAGTATGCAGATACAGATGATTTTGATCTGATAGATGAACTTGCAGAAAAGGCAAATCTTGAATTGCCGGATGCGATAAAAGAAATAAGAGATGCAGATATAAAGCATAAAACAACATGCTCTAAGGAAGAAATGATATCTGTAGTTGAGAATTTTCTGAAATAATAAAAAACCTTTTTGAACCTTAAATTTTAGGTTCAAAAAGGTTTTTGTCTTTTATATCATGTCTCTGCAAGTAAAAAATTTATAGTGCCGTAATCAGAATTATAACTTCTGATGTATACAGTGTGATGAAGCTGCTTATTCTCTGTTTCACCTTTGAATAAAGGTGGGGAAAGAGAACATTCTGTCTTATAGGTATTTGACAGTTCTACTATAAAGCGCCCGTTGTGAAGGTTTAGAAAATCTGAAAGAATCTCATCATAAATACCCTTACACTCATCGATATCTATACCGGAATATTTTGCTGATATTTTACTGGCTGTTTCATTTGTACAGCTGACTGCTGTGATACCGGTATATTCACCTGTGATATCCTGAAAAACACAGCATTCTTCCGGAAAAAAATCGGATATGGTTTCGGAATTGTAAGTGAAAGACTTGTCAATGAATAAATGGAGGCTTTGTAATAGTTCATCAAAGTAAAGCTCCTTTTTTGACATTAGTCATCACCCCCGATTACATGGGAGAGGGCCTCCTTTATCTGCTCAGGGGTGGCAGGCTTCTGAAGAAAATCTTTCGCGCCGGCTTTGATCGCTTCACGTAAATGAATCTGGGTTCCAACGGATGAAACCATTATTACATAGGCGTTGGTGTCAAGAGTGCATATCTCTCCGGCTGCAGTAATACCATCCTTCACAGGCATTACTATATCCAGAAAAACAACGTCAACAGTATTATTTTTGTAATAGTCAACTGCGGCCTGGCCATCTTTTACTTCTGTGATATTCTTGCATCCGATTTTACTGAGACCATCGCGCAGATTTTTACGCGCAAGAAGTGAATCATCACAAATTAAAACCTTTAAGTCGTCTAATCGCATTTAAGAGAACCTCCTTAATTGTTTTTTATTGGTAGAGATATGCAATGAATCAATAAGATTTTAGTGCAAATATACTGATTTGCAGAAAAAATATGCAAATAAATTACGAAAATATTGTAAATATTATTATGAAAAAAGCATGAAAATTAGTCAGTATGTTGAAAAATAGACTGAATTTGAAAAAATGCTTTATTATATTTTATAATAAAAATCAAATGTTTAATAGCATAATCTTCACAAATATGGTATTATTTTAAAAACATAATGACAAAAGGAGAAGAAAAAAGGAGTATTTTATGGATTCGTACGGAATGAATCTTGTATTCGATTTAATTGAACTGGCAGCTGGAATTTATATAATGTATAATGGAATAATGATGAAGAAGACCGGCAGAATTGAAGGCAATGGTCTTATCGGAAAGAATATAGATTTATACAAAGCAAGAGATAAGGCAGGTTTTATTAAAAACATGTATCCTGTGTATATGATCTGTGGATTTCTTTTTGCAATAATCGGAGGGACAGTGGCAGTGTTTGACTATCTTGGCAAGTCTCCAAAGTCTGCACAAATGATAGTTACATTTGCACTTCTTATAATATGCGCTGTTTTTGCTGCATTGACAAAAAGGGCGCAGGACAGATATCTTAGCTGAACAAGAGGGTAAAAGTTGAGAATATTTGATTTTAAAAAAAGAAAATTTATACTGAGGGGCATAATTTTCTTTTTCATGCTCTATCTGTGTCTGACAATTTGTTCTGTTTCAGAAGTGTATTCTGCCGATTCAGAGCAAATGAAAAATACAGGGCGAATTTTGTATATTTGCTCTTATTCACCGGATTATGTTGATATAGGAGATGATATATCAAATCTGAAAGATCAGATTTCTAAAATTCCGGCAGAACTTGATATTGAATTTCTTGAAGCAAACAGGTTTGATAAAGAAGATAATTCAATAAGCTTTTTCAGACGCTTAAAATATAAAATTGACAATTCTTGTAAATATGATGCTGTAATAGTTATGGGCGACGAGGCAATGGCTTTCGTTGAACAATACAGAAAGCAAATCTTTGATGATATCCCTATATTATTCTACGGATTGAATAATGACGAAAAGGCAAAATCGATTGAAAAGGATCCTTTTATACAGGGGGTTCATGATGAATATTCTATTTTTCAGAATATTACGATTGCATCCGGTCTGAATAAAAATCTTAAAAGGGTTGTATTTATAACAGATGATACAATGAATGGATTTTCTGTGAGATTGAGAATAGAAAATCTTCAGGAGGATTTTTCAAATATCAGGTTTAACATAATAGATTCTTCTAATTATACGGAAAAGGAAATAGGAAGCAGTGTAGCCAAGCTCAAGGCTGAGGATTCAGCAGTTTTTTATTATGGAATGCATAGGGCTGAAAATGGTTATATGGATGATATAGAACAAATTGAGTATATCTCTTCTATGAGTGGAGCACCTGTGTATACTTCAGAAGAGAGGCTGCTTGGACATGGGGCTATAGGAGGCTTTGTAGTCTCACATGAAGAAATTATAAAAAGACTTTCAAATTCTGTAAAGACATATCTCAAAAGCAAGAATGTCAAGGATATAAATATAAATGATATGGTAAGCCAGTATTATTACTTTGATAAAAAAGTTCTTAAAAAATTTGGCTATGATAAGTCTGCTTTACCCGGAGATACTGTTTTTGTTAATGAAGAGAATTTGATCAATGAACGATTTTTTCCTATTCTGACTGCAGCATTATTTATATTTTTTGCACTTTTTGCAGGGATTCTTCGACTTATCTTTATGTTGAAAAAGAACGAGCGGATAACAAAAGAGTTAAGCAGATCCAGAGATTCGCTTTTGTCATCAGAGCAAAAGATGAAATCTCAATATGAACGTCTTGAATATGTTGTCTCGCATGATAGTACTACGGGTCTTATAAACAGGCAGGAGTTTGTGGGGAGAGCTGCCGGAGAACTTGTTCTTCATGAAAGCTGTGCTTTTCTGATGACAGATATTGATGATTTTAAGAAGATCAATGATACTATGGGGCATCATTTTGGAGATGAGATAATTAAACTCGTAGCTGACAGGATCGAAAGGATGAGCGCATATAATGCTTCAGTAGGCAGATTCGGCGGAGATGAATTTGTTATCGCTATTATGGATGTGACTGAGGAAGAAGTAAGAGACTATACTGAGAAGTTAAGAAATGCATTAAAACAAAAATTTACCATTAATGGTAAAGATTCTTATCTGAATTTCAGTACAGGCATTGCGATGTATCCGAAAGATGGCAATCTTATCACTGATCTTATCGTGAATGCAGACCTGGCACTTAATGCAGTGAAACTTACAGGGAAAGATTCTTTTGCATTTTTCGATGAAAAAATGAAAGAAGAAGCAAGTCGTAAAGAAGAAATAGAAACTGTATTAAGACGTGCTATAAATGAAAATGGTTTTGAACTTTATTATCAGCCCAAAATTGACCTTAAATATGGAAGAATTGCCGGATTTGAGGCATTGATCAGACTTAAGGATAAAAGTATGGGTCCTTCGGTGTTTATACCTGTAGCTGAGGAGACAGGTCTGATAATTCAGATTGACAGATGGGTTACGTCAGAAGTCATAAAGCGGTTATCACAATGGAAGACCATGGGACTTTCAGCAATACCTATATCAGTGAATTATTCAGCAAAGCAGATGAGGGACAGGGATTATCCGAGGTATGTCAGAAGACTTCTCGATAATGAAGATGTAGATGCAGGACTTTTGGATATAGAAATCACCGAGGGAGTTTTTATTGATGATAATGCAACATCAAAGCAGGTAGTGGAAGAACTCAGACAGATAGGTGTAACGCTGTCAATGGATGATTTTGGAACTGGTTACTCGTCGTTGAATTATCTTAATTATATTGATGTTGATTATGTAAAACTTGATAAATCGATGATCGACAAGTATCTTGAACACGAAGATGAAGTCATTAGCTGTACGATAGCTCTTATTCATTCTCTTGGCCTTAAGGTTGTTGCAGAGGGAATAGATAACTGGGATGATTGCGATAGGATCAGGGAGTGTGGCTGCGACTATGTTCAGGGAAATCTTCTTGGAAAGGCAATGCCTGTGGAAGATGCAACAAAAATACATGACAGTTACATAAGCTTTGAAAAGAGAAATAAATTTAATTAAAGAGAGCTTTTTATCGGATCTTATCCGGTAAAAAGTTTTCTTTATTTTATGTTTAGCAGCTGATTTGTATAATGTTTGTCAAAGTGTTACAATAAAAATATTAGAAAAACTATATATCTCGAAAGGTAGAATATTATAGATGTTTATAATAATAGCCGGATGTGGAAAAGTTGGATTGGCACTAGTCCGACAGCTCGTGGCAGAAGAACATGATCTTACGATCATTGACAGAAACCCAGAGGTTCTCGAAAGATGCGTGGAAGATTATGATGTTATGGCGATTCATGGGAATTGCGCATCGATGACAGTACTTAAGGAGGCGGATGCTGCGTCGGCAGATTTACTGCTTGCAATGACAAATGCGGATGAGGTAAATCTTTTATGCTGCATGACTGCGCATACACTAAATCCTAAATTGCATACCGTTGCAAGAATAAGAGATCCTGAGTATGCACAGCAGGCTATTTCTATGAGAAATGCCTTTGCGCTTTCTATGGTGGTAAATCCTGACAAAAGTGCTGCAAGAGAAATCGGACGTCTGGTAAAATATCCGGGTTTCCTTAAACGAGATACTTTCGTAAAAGGACTTATTGAAATAGTTGAGCTTAGAATCGATAGTCAATCCACACTTAAGGATATATCACTTTATAAGCTTACCGATAAGGTTAAGTGCCAGGTGTTGGTATGCACAGTGTTAAGAGATGGAAAAGCAATTATTCCGGCAGGTGATTTTGTCCTTAGAGAAGGTGACAGCATTTTTGTTACAGCTTCGGCCAAGAATCTTTCTATACTTTTGAGAAATCTTGGGATAATTGCAAGAAAGGCCAGAAGAGTACTTCTTGCAGGCGGCGGACGAATTTCGTATTATCTTGCAAGGATACTTCTTTTACAAGGGGCAAGTGTCCAGATAATTGAGCGTGATGAAGCTCGCTGCAGGGAGCTTTCAGAGCTGCTTCCTGAAGCGAGTATAATACATGGCGATGCAAGCAACCAGAATGTTTTGAACCGTGAAGGAATAAATGAATGCGATGCATTCATTACTCTTACAGGTCTTGATGAACTGAACATGGTATGCTCGCTTTATGCTTCTAAAAAGAATGTTCCGCTGATAATTACCAAAATAGGACGTGGAGAAAACAATAGTCTTTTGGATATAATGTGCCTTGGAAGTACTGTCTGCCCCAAAGAACTTGTAGCATCTTCAGTTGTGCGTTATGTTCGTGCTTTCCAGGATCAGGTAGGGGCTGCTGTAACTATGCACACAATCGCGGATGGACAGGCAGAAGCGCTTGAATTTATAGCTGATGAGAATACAATGCATTGCGGAGAGCCTCTTAAAGAACTTAAACTTAAACCGAATGTACTTCTTGCTGCAATAAGCGGCAAGGGAGCTATTGAAATAGCATCAGGAAATTCCTCATTTCAGAAGGGAGATTCGGTTATAGTTGTTAAAGCAGGAGATACAGCTATACGTCAGCTTAATGATATATTTGAAAATTAGGGAGTTAATTGTAGAAAATGAATTATAAGATCGTTGTCAGAATAAACGCTAAAATATTGCTCATAGAAGCTGCGTTTATGGTGCCGGCCCTCTTGATCAGTTTCTATTGTAAAGAAGAGCTTGCTGCCGCGGCTTTCGGCAAATCAATATTGGCGATTGCCGCTGCGGTTGCAGTTCTTCTTTTACTTTCAAGAGGCGCAAAGAGAGTATTTTACGCAAGAGAGGGTTTTGTGTGTGTGGGTTTGGCATGGATAATCATGAGTGCCTTTGGATGCCTGCCTTTTTATCTTTCGGGGGAAATCCCCCACTATATCGATGCACTTTTTGAGATGGTATCGGGATTTACGACAACGGGAGCGTCAATAGTTCCGGATGTGGAGAAACTGTCAAAGGGAATATTATACTGGCGAAGCTTCAGTCACTGGATAGGTGGAATGGGAGTACTTGTATTTTTATTGGCAATTGCTCCTTCGGATAAAAAATCCGGGGGATTTTCACTTCATCTGCTTAGAGCAGAGAGCCCCGGTCCAAGCGTTGGAAAAATTGTTCCGAAAATGCGTCAAACTGCAATGATCCTTTATGTTATGTATGTTGCATTAACGATGCTGGATGTGATCTTTTTGATGTCAGGGGGAATGAGTCCTTTTGAATCTTTTTGTCATGCATTTGGAACTGCTGGTACGGGAGGATTTGGTGTTAAGAGCGACAGCTTTGCCGGATATAGTCCTTATCTACAAAATGTAACAACTGTTTTTATGATACTATTTGGGGTTAACTTTACCTGTTATTACTTGTTATTAACAAAACAGTTCAGTGCTGTTCTTTTTGATGAAGAACTGCGACTTTACATTGGAACAATTATTGTCAGTACTGTGCTTATATCCCTTGATGTAGGCAAAATGTATGGAAGCCTTGAGGAAACATTAAGAACCGTAGCTTTTCAGGTTGGAAGTATAATCACGACAACCGGATATGCTACAGCTGATTTTGATAAATGGCCTTCGTTCTCAAAATCGATAATTCTTTTCCTTATGATCATGGGTGCCTGTGCCGGAAGTACCGGAGGCGGAATGAAATGTTCAAGAGCGCTGATCCTTTTTAAGACGCTCAGACGTAATATTCATCAATTGCTTCATCCACAGAGAGTTCAGGTGGTCAGGATAAATAACAGAACTGTAAGTGAGACTGTGCTTGCTAATACAAATTCTTATCTTGCAGCATATGTTATGATAATTGCAGCAAGCGTGCTTATTGTTTCAATGGATGGCTTTTCGTTTGAAGCCAACTTTTCGGCGGTGCTCTGTACATTTAATAATATAGGACCGGGACTTGCCGAAGTTGGTCCTACATGCAATTTTTCGGCATATGGTGTTCTTTCCAAATGTGTACTTATACTGGGCATGCTTCTTGGAAGACTGGAAATATTCCCGATACTGGTTTTATTTTCGGGAAGTACCTGGCATTGGGGACTTAAGAGAAGGGGGAATTAAATGGAGAATAACTCATCAAAAGAAGTCAGAAGAGCAATTTTATGTGCAGCTGCAGGACTTTTGATGTCAGTTAATATAAGGAGTTTTGTGCACACCGGAGGGCTTCTGCCCGGTGGGTTCAGCGGATTGTCATTATTGATACAGCAGATTATAAGTCGTCTTTGGGGAACGACGGTTCCCTATGGACCGATTTATTTTCTGCTGAATTTATTTCCGATAATCCTTAGTTTTAAGAAAATAGGAAAAAAATTTACTATTTTTTCATGTGTTACAATTCTGATAAATTCAACTCTTACAGATTTTATCCCATTGAGAGTTATAACTTACGATGTTCTTCTGATCAGTATTTTTGGAGGAATTATTAATGGTTTTGCGGTTTCTATGTGTCTTAGAGCAGGTGCAACAAGTGGAGGGACTGATTTTATAGCCATATATGCATCTGAAAAATACGGAATAGATACTTTTAATTATGTTCTTATTTTTAATGCGATCATTCTTTCGTGTGACGGAATACTTTTTGGATGGGATAAGGCACTTTATTCGATCATATTTCAATTTACATCAACACAGGTTATTCATTTAGTTTATAAACGTTATACTAAATATACACTATTTATAGTGACCGACAGACCTAAGGAAGTTACAGATACAATATATGCGGTAACAGGACATGGGGCTACGGATATTCATGCATTTGGTTCCTATGCAGACACACCTCGTACTCTTGTTTATTCTGTTGTATCCGGAGATGATACAAAAAAAATCGTCCAGCGAATAAAAATACTGGACGATAAAGCTTTTATAAATGTTGTAAGAACTGAATCTCTTAGCGGAAAATTCTGGATGAGACCGAATGACTAAGGATCATTATTTGGATTCATAATCTATGTGAAGAATCATAGTGCCATTTCTTCCGTTTTTCTTCACCTTATATAGAGCGTTATCGGCTTCAGAGCTGAAGTCCCATACTTTATTAAAAGCTTTGGGAATACTGTTGCAAATACCCTGGGATATTGTTATCTCAGGGAGATTTTTTGCGAGTAAGCTGGAAGAAAGCTGACTTCTGATTTTTTTGCTTATACGCATGATATCTTCATCTGAATGGTTTTTATAGAGAATCATGAATTCATCTCCGCCATATCTTGAGCAGAAAAGGCTTTCAGATGAAATACTTTTTAACACATCTGCGATCGCGCAGAGGCATTCATCTCCTACGTGATGCCCATAGGTATCATTTACCAATTTGAAAAAGTCGATATCCAGCATTTCAACGCCAAAATAAAGATCATTTTTTAGGGCAGATTCAAAGAAAAGCCCAGATATGTCTGTAAGCTGCTGACGATTAGCCAGTCCTGTAAGAGCGTCGGTACCTATACGCTTTTGTAAAAGGAAATTTACCTGCTCACTTTCTTTTAAATTCCGCTTGATATCCATAAGGACATGAAGGACTGAAATAACCTGTTTTTTATGTCTTATCGAAAGATTTCTATAATTTCTGTATTCCTCGAGTAATGAACCCCATCGACCTTCGTGCTGAAGAAGATCGATCCTGAAGCCTGAAATATTGATGAGAGTATCTGTGAAATCATTATCTCCCATAACTTTACGAAGAACAGAAAGAACCGTCCTTAAAAGATCATAACGTCCTTTTCGCTTAAAATACTCCATCATTCCGATGCATTCATCAAGATAATCAACTTTATATTCACAGGCAAGGAAAGTATCTATAAGCTCTTTAAGCGCGATTTCTTCAAGCTTTTCATCATGGATCAGATCTGAATATATAAGTTTCAGATAATAATAGTCAAGTTCGTGTGGCTGTTCAGGTCTTTCTGCATACATTTGCTCGAGCTTGGCTATTTCGCGCGTCGATTCATCTTTCATCCAGAGGTATATATAAATTTTTGCAATGCTTATCTGAATTTGAATCGGAAGATAAGAATAGTGAGGATCATCACCTATACCGTTACAATAGCTGCTGCATGCAAGGATAGCACTGAGAGCTGCCTCGTTATCTCCGCTTTTATGAAGAAGATTTGAATAGTTTGCATAAACCATTGTTCCGAGAACATTCAGCTCATACCGGTCAATGAGATTTATTGCATCGGAATAACTTTCAATTGCTCCGGAAAAATTGCCCTGATGTTCACAGAGTATTCCAAGCAGATTATAGCATTCGCCGAGCTGCTGCCATTCAGAGGCTGCATAGAGCTCTTTGATGGCAGCATTAATATGGCGCATGCATTCAGTAGAGTTGCATTTGGTAAAATATGCATCGCCGATATAAAAATCGGATAATCCTGCAAGAGCAGTATCGCTGAGTTTATCTGCATAGGAATGAATCTGTTCAGAATATTCGATAACCAAATCCGGATTACTGAAACGTTCATCATTGCATTTGTTTATTAAATTGTTGATCTCATCAGGATACTGGCTTCTGTTCATAGTTAAAATTCCGTATTAATTATATTAATTAGTTGCCTTTGCTTTAGCGCTAATTCCGGCTCTCTTTCTCTTAAGCGGATCAAGGATACGTTTTCTGATTCTGAGATTCTTTGGAGTAACCTCTAAAAGTTCATCTGAATCAATGAAATCAAGAGCCTGTTCGAGTGAAAGAATAACGGGAGGTACAAGTCTTAATGCTTCATCTGAAGAAGAGGTACGTGTATTTGTAAGATGCTTGGTCTTGCATACGTTAAGCTCTATATCCTCAGACCTTGGATTTGAACCGATGACCATTCCGGAATAAACCTTTGCACCCGGTCCAATGAAAAGACTGCCGCGTTCCTGAGCATTGAAAAGACCATAAGTAACAGCTTCACCTGCTTCAAATGCGATAAGTGATCCGGTCTTTCTGTAGGAAAGATCTCCCTTATAAGGACCATATCCGCTGAAAGTAGTATTTATGATACCATTACCCTTTGTTTCTGTCATGAAAGGACCACGGAAACCTATAAGTCCTCTTGAAGGTATGGTGAATTCGAGTCTTGTATAACCACCGGCTATTGAACCCATGTTAAGGAGCTCACCCTTACGCTGGGAAAGATCCTGGATAACAGCACCTGAAAATTCATCAGGAACATCAACATAAGCTGTTTCCATAGGCTCGGTAACTTTTCCGTTCTCGTCTTTCTGGAAGATAACTTCGGCCTTACTTACAGCAAATTCATATCCTTCACGACGCATTTCCTCGATAAGTACAGAAAGATGAAGCTCACCACGTCCTGAGACCTTAAATGTATCAGTTGAATCTGTTTCCTCAACACGGAGAGAAACGTCTGTATTAAGCTCTTTGAAAAGTCTGTCCTTTAAGTGACGGCTGGTAACGAATTTGCCCTCCTGACCTGCAAGAGGTGAGTCATTAACCATGAAATTCATGGAAATCGTAGGATCGGAAATCTTCTGGAAAGGAATTGCTTCCGGAGCTTCAACACCGCAGACGGTATCACCGATCTTTAAGTCTGCTATTCCGGAAATAGCCACTATAGATCCAATGCCGGCTTCCTTAACATCGATCTTGCTTAATCCTTCATATTCGTAAAGTTTGCTGATCTTAACCTTTTCAACACGGGAAGGATCGTGATGGTTGACTATTACAGCATCCTGGTTAACATTGATCACGCCGTTGTCAACCTTTCCTACACCGATACGGCCGACATATTCATTATAATCAATAGTACTGATGAGTACCTGAAGATTTCCTTCGGGATCGCCTTTGGGAGCCGGGATGTAATCAATGATGGTATCGAAGATAGGCTTCATATCAGTTCCGGGAACATCTGGATCAAGAGAAGCTATGCCTTCTTTTGCAGATGCAAATACGAAAGGACAGTCAAGCTGCTCGTCGCTGGCTCCAAGATCCATGAAAAGCTCTAAAACTTCATCAACTACTTCCTTGGGACGTGCGCCGGGACGGTCGATCTTGTTAATGCATACTACAACAGGAAGACCTAAACCAAGTGCCTTCATAAGAACGAATTTTGTCTGGGGCATAACTCCTTCAAAGGCGTCAACGAGAAGTACAACACCGTTTACCATTTTAAGGATACGCTCAACCTCACCGCCGAAGTCCGCGTGGCCGGGTGTATCTATAATATTAATACGTGTATCACCGTATTTAACGGCAGTATTTTTTGAAAGAATGGTAATTCCACGCTCTCGCTCGATATCGTTGGAGTCCATAACACGTTCCTGAACATCCTGATTTTCACGAAATACACCGCTCTGGTGAAGCAGTGCGTCTACGAGAGTGGTCTTACCATGATCGACGTGGGCGATGATGGCAACATTTCTTATGTCATCTCTTGAACTAATCATTAAATAAATCTCCTTGAAAAATTGCTTTACGTATCAAATACTACGTTTTTCTTGTTCTTTGTTGAATTTTTATATAACTAAAATATTTTAACACAATATAATTATTTTTCAATCTTTAATTAAGGAAGAAAAAATAAACTTTCATAAAAAAGATTTGGCCTGGTCTGTTTAATTGCGTGGCTTTTAATCAGTTTGGCTCTGTAAAAGATATAGTTTATTTTGATTAATTATAAAGATTAAAGAAATTAGGACAGGATAAATCCTGCAGATCAGATTAAAAAAAATCAATTTAGCTAGGAGGAATGCCTTGTATTTAGATAAATGCAAATCTTGAAATTGAAGAGACACTATGCTAATATTGGTAGAAGTTGAACTCTGATGCAAGCCTGGCTTGTGTTCAGACACAGTTGTTGAAGCGAGGCAGTTATACCTGCTTTAATTTAAGACAAAGTTCACGGTAAAGTTAATGCCGAAATTTAGAAACACGAGGAAACTTTAAATGGACAAAGGTCATATTCAGATTTTCTGTGGAGAAGGAAGGGGTAAAACAAGCGCCGCGGTAGGCCAGGGTATAAAAGCCGCAGAAAGAGGAAAAAGCGTAGTAATAATTCAGTTTTTGAAGGGAAATACAAGCGGAGGCTTCGATATATTAAAGAGACTTGAACCTGATATAAAATTATTCAGTTTTGAAAAATCAGAGAGTCCATATGAGGAGCTTAGCGATGAAGAGAGAATAGAAGAGGCCGGAAATATCAGAAACGGTGTGAATTTTGCAAAGAAGGTTTTAACGACCGGAGGATGTGATCTGCTTATTCTTGATGAGTTCCTGGGGCTTTTTGACAACGATATACTTACAATAGAAGATTTTAAGGATCTCATAGAAGCCAAAGGAGAGAATGTCGGAATTATAATGACAGGTATCAATGTCAGAGAAGATATCTGCAAATATGCGGGTGAAATTACAAAGCTTGAAACAGTTAAGTTTCTGAAAGGAGAGTCAGATGTCAGTATTTAAAGGAGCAGGTGTAGCGATCATCACACCTTTTTTAGAAAATGGGGATGTTAATTACGATAAACTTGCTGAGATTATCGAATTACAGATAAAGAACGGCACAGATTCAATAGTAATATGCGGAACCACAGGTGAGTCGGCATGTCTCACGGAAGAGGAGCATATTGAATGCATCAGATTTGCAGTAAAACAAGTAAATAAGAGAGTTCCTGTTATTGCAGGAGCAGGTTCAAACTGCACAAGGACTGCTGTATACCTTTCGGAAGAGGCTGAAAAGGCAGGAGCAGATGCATTGCTTTTAGTTACACCTTATTATAACAAGACAACTCAGGCAGGTCTTATAGATCATTATACAACAGTTGCAAATTCTGTTAATATACCGATCATCCTTTATAATGTAAAGTCAAGGACAGGTGTAAACATTGAGCCTGAGACATGTGCTCACCTTGTTAAGAATGTTCCTAATATCGTAGGCATTAAGGAAGCATCCGGTGATATTTCTCAGATCACGAAGCTTAAAGCTATTTGCCCTGAAGTAGAGCTTTATTCCGGGAACGATGATCAGGTTGTTCCGATTCTTTCTGTAGGGGGTCTTGGTGTAATTTCGGTTGTATCAAATGTAGCTCCCCGTTATATGCATGATCTTGTAATGAAATATTTAAGCGGAGATGTTCAGGGATCTGCAAAGATGCAGCTTGATGTTATAGAGCTGGTAGAGGCACTTTTCTGCGAGACCAATCCTATACCGGTCAAGCATGCAATGAACCTTATGGGAATGCAGGTAGGACCTCTTAGAAAGCCTTTGGTAAGTATGGCACCTGCTAATCTTGAAAGACTCAGAACTGCAATGAAGAACTTTGGACTTATCCAGGCGTAAATTGCGGAGGATATATTAATGACAAAAATGATAATGAGCGGCTGTAATGGCCGCATGGGCAGAATGATCACAAGCCTTGTGGAAAAGGATCCGGAAATAGAAATAGTTGCAGGAATTGATAAATTTACTGCTGTTGAAAATTCTTATCCGGTATTTGATTCTGTTGATAAATGTGATGTGGAAGCAGATGTAATTGTTGACTTTTCGCTTCCTTCAGGTACGGATGCACTTCTTGATCATGCAGTAGAAAGAAATATTCCTCTCGTACTTTGCACAACAGGCCTTACAGAAGAGCAGATTGAAAAAGTTAAGAAGTCATCTGAAAAAATAGCAGTATTAAGAAGTGCCAATATGTCAGTCGGAGTGAATGTGCTTTTGAAAGTTCTTTCAGAGGTAGCACCAAAACTTGCCGAGGCAGGATTTGATATCGAGATAGTTGAAAAGCATCATAATCAGAAGAAGGATGCTCCTTCCGGCACAGCCATAGCACTTGCCGATGCAATAAATTCATCTATGGGAAACAGTTATGAATATGTTTACGACAGAAGCAGCAGATCTGAAGCCAGACCTGAAAAGGAAATAGGCATTTCTGCTGTCAGAGGAGGAACTATTCCCGGAGATCATGATGTAATATTTGCAGGTGAGGATGAAGTTATTACATTCAGTCATCGTGCTTATTCAAGAGCCATCTTTGGCAAGGGCGCGATAGCTGCAGCAAAGTATCTCGGTGGAAAGCCGGCAGGAATGTATGACATGTCGGATGTACTTGCATAATATCGGTGGATTATGGAATTCAGACCTTGTATAGATATACATAACGGAAAAGTTAAACAGATAGTGGGAAGTTCCCTTAAGGATGAAGGTAATGCAGCAAAGGAAAATTTTGTTGCATCACATCTGGCTTCTTACTTTGCTGAAATTTATAGATCACATGACCTTAAGGGAGGCCATGTGATTTTGCTTAATTCAAAAGATTCAGAATATTATAATGCTACAAAAGAAGAGGCTCTTTCGGCTCTCAGAGAATTCCCGGGAGGCTTGCAAGTTGGCGGCGGTATAGATGACAGATCCGCAGCTGAATTTATAGATGCCGGTGCATTACAGGTAATAGTTACCTCTTATGTATTTAAGGATGGAGAGTTAAAGTACGACAAATTACGTGCGATGCAGGAGGCAGTCGGAAAGAACGGTCTGGTTCTGGATCTCTCCTGCAGGAGAAAGGCTGGTACGGATGATTATTTCCTCGTAACAGATCGCTGGCAGAAGTTCACCAATATAAAGATCAATAAGGAATTTCTCGAGGAAATGGCCGGTGAATGTGCAGAACTTTTGATCCATGCAGTTGATGTTGAGGGAAAGAGCAGCGGAATTGATGAGAATATTGTTTCAATGTTGTCTGAAATTGATGATTTCCCCGTAACCTATGCCGGAGGGGTCAGGAATCTGAAAGATATAGAAAAAATACGTTTCCTTGGAAAGAACAAGGTGAATTTTACAGTTGGAAGTGCCCTGAAACTTTTTGGAGGAAACCTGGAAATAGAAGATATCATTGATATGACTATTTAATAAAAGTTTGATAGAAAAGTTAGATAGAAAGCTTTTTGAAATTCTTAAATGATGGAATTTCAAAAAGCTTTTTTCTTGAAAAAATATGATCAGAAAAATCCCCCGGCCGGAGCACTTGTCTCAGCCGGGGGACTTCAGGTGAAGGTTCTATTATTTCATGAAAAATTTCTGTAAATCTGCTTCAGTGGTATCTTCGCCGATTGTGATAAGCTCAGTACCTGTAAGTCTTGCAAACATTGCGATATCATCACGGGTAAGAACATTTGAAACCACGCTGTGATGAGCGCCGCCTGCATAGCACCATGCAGCTGTGCCGATTTCGAAATTAGGCTTATGACGATACATGATACGTGCAACAGGGAGTTTCGGCATAGGCTTAGGCTGCTCAACAAGTTCAATATCAGCACAGATGATACGGAAATGATCGCCCATATCTACCATTGTTACCTGGATAGCATCACCTGTAACACCATCAAATACAAGACGAGCAGGATCTTCTTTTCCGCCGATGCCAAGAGGGTGAACCTGAATTTCGGGCTTGTTCTTTGCAAAGGTTACAGGAACCTCAAGCATGTGAGAAGCAAGCTCAAGCTCTTCGCCCTCTGTGAGGTCATATGTATAATCCTCAATGAAGCCTGTAGCACCATCTCTGCTTTCAGCCATCTTCATAAGTACTGCAGAGAAAGCTGCGATCTTGTAATCACCTTCAGGACCAAATCCAACGCCGCGTCCCATGAGGTTCTGTGCAGCAATACCGGGAAGCTGCTTCATATTGTGAAGATCCTGGAATGTATCTGTAAATGCACCGATACGCTCTTTAGCAAGGAATTTATCAAAAGCAACCTCATACTTAGCCTGCTCACGAACAGAATCGATATTGTCTGTAGCCATTGTATATTTGCTTGTGTATTCATCCATTTTCTTGTCGATTTCAGCATCTGTTACTTCACTGATGATATCAACAAGGTCACCGATTGCATAATAATTTACTTCCCAACCATATCTGATCTGGCTTTCAACTCTGTCACCATCTGTAACAGCAACATCTCTCATGTTGTTACCGAATGCAGCAACACGAAGCTTCTTAGAATAGCCGATTGCCTTTGCAACCTCAGCAAAACGACGAACCTTAGAGATGAACTTTGCATGCTTGTAGAAACCTGCTACAACTTCGTGAGGAATACCAAGACGAGCAAGGATGAAACCATATTCTCTGTCGCCGTGTGCAGCCTGGTTAAGATTCATGAAATCCATGTCGATCTCATCATAAGGAAGCTTTTCGTTAGCCTGTGTATGAAGATGAAGAAGAGGCTTCTTTAATTCCTGAAGACCCTTGATCCACATTTTAGCAGGTGAGAATGTATGCATCCATGTGATTACACCTACACAGTCATCATCAAACTGAGCTTTTTTCATATCTGCAATACAGATATCGGAAGTCTCAACTGTAGGAAGCTGCTCAATTTCTATAACACCATCAAGTTTCTCATTTAAGAATTTTACCATCTCAGCTACATCAGCTGCTACCTGCTTTAAGCACTCTGCGCCGTAAAGATCCTGGCTGCCTGGGATGAAATAAAGTTTGCTCATAATTTGGATACCCTCCTGAAAATAATACTTTTGTTATTTAGTGTATATCTTTAATGGAATTACCACTTACGATCGACACAGGAAAACGATAAGAATAGTTATTATTGTGCCAATCCGGGTCATCCATCATTCGCAATAAATTTCTTGCTGCTCTTTTTCCAAGTTCAAACTTGGGGTGATCTGCGGTGCAGAGTGAGAGCGACGGAAAATCGTTAAGTGATGCATTATCAAAAGAAACGATTGAAAAATCATCCGGAATCTTATATCCACGGCTGGTAAAGGCCTGCGAAAGAGAAGCAGCTACTTCATCATTGTAGGTCATGATGGCAGTACATCCGCTAAAACGTCGTTCTAGAGCTGCGATGCCTTTCCTGGTGAAGAGAGAATCCATTTCCTTGGTGGAATACCACTGAATGCGCTCATCATCAAGACGGATGTTGTTATCCGATAAACATTCGGAAAATCCGCGATATCTTTCAAGTCCCTGCATATCGTCATATTTGAAGATAGCACCTATGTTTTTGTGACCGTTATCCACTAAAAGCTGTGTAAGTGAATAGCTGCATTTTGCATCGACCATTTCCACACTGTCAAATTTAATATTTGAATAGTGATTATGAATGAAGATAACAGGTATATTTTTCTTGACGAATTTATCATAAAGAGCAATGTTCGGATTTGGGAAGGATGATCTTGTTCCTTCGACTATAAGTCCGGCTGCATGTGATTTTATGAAACGCTCAAGAAATACTGTTTCATCATTTATATGGTTTTTGGTAACAGCGACATCGATTCCGATATTCTGTTCTTTCATTACAGATTCTATACCTGCATAGATCTGAGGAAACATATAGTCTGCAAAATAAGAAAGAATAAGACCTATGTGTTTGCGGTCGGAATCCTCTGCACCTGTCTTAAATGATACATAAGTACCACTTCCACGCTGTCTTGCAATAAGGCCTTCATTTTCAAGTACATCTAATGCAGAACGGACAGTCTGACGAGAATAATTGAATTTTCTTTCAAGCATATGCTCGGAAGGAAGACGCTCTCCATACTGCATAACTCCGCTTAATATAAGCGTTCTGGCCCAATTGTAAAGCTTCACATATTTTAAGTTTTCGTTTAAGTTTTCTTTTTTCCTTGACATATGTTTAATTTATAACAAATATAATCTGTAATCAAGAATTAAAGACAATTTTTGACGGAAAGTTGTATTTAAAAGTATAAATATTTAGTTCTAAATATTGAACAATTATAAACATGGGATTTTGGTAAAAATGCAAAAAAGAGGTTAAAGAAGTGATCAGACAAAAAAAGAAGACTTCGATAAATCGAAGTCTTCTTGGTAACAATCTCAGTTCACAACTTGCTAATTATAATAAAAAACATATATGTTAAAATTATAAAAGGCACAAATGTCTCTGGATTATTGGATTATGAAAGCTTTACTACGTTTGTAGCCTGAGGTCCTTTTTCGCCATTTACAACGTCGAACTCAACCTTCTGACCTTCATCGAGAGACTTGAATCCCTCAGTAACAATTCCTGAGTAGTGCACAAATACGTCACTTCCATGCTCGTCTGAAATAAAGCCGTAACCCTTCTGATTGTTGAACCACTTAACTGTACCTTTCATTATGATACCTCCAAAAAATAAATAAATGTCCGTTGTTTGCTATAAACAACAAATGTATAGTACCACAAAAAAGAGGCGAATTCAACTACGGAATTTATTTTTTTTTAATAAAATACAAATAAATTCATAATTGTATTTTTAGATTTCAAATTATAGTATTTTCGTGTATACCTAATATCGCTTTAGTTGATTAAAAGCTTCTTATGTGCTATAGTAGTAGAATTGGACGGACAAGCGAAAACTATTTTTGAGTTCGAATTTACAGATATTAAAAAGGGGAAAAATAATGTCTGAAGGAGATAATAAAAAGAAAAGTAATAAGAAAGACAATAAAAAGAAACATGGCTATACATTTTTGATGGTTTCTAATAAAAGCGGAAAAGTCAATGAAATACATTTTACGTCAGATGTTCTTCTGGTATTGCTTATTATTTTAGGACTTGGGATTGCAGGAATACTGGCATATTTCATTCATTATTCAGCAGAGCTGCACAATGACAGGATGCAGATCCTGGCCTGGGAAAGCCAGTATAATGAAACAATGTCTGCGCTTACTGCAGCCGTAAGTGAAAATGACAAGCTTGTTATTAAAAATAAGGAACTAGAGAAACAGCTCAGCAGAAAAGATTATCTTGAACAGCAGAGCAGTTCTGCAGAAGCCACAAAATATGTTCCTTCAGGATTCCCTATCAGTGGACAGGTTTCTACTCCGTCAAAGTATTCGGAAACCATAGAAGGCGTTGTTTTTACAGTCGGACAGGGAGCTAAGATAGCTGCTGCCGGAAATGGCAAGGTAAGCTCGGTCACTTATGACAATACATATGGTTACATCATAGTAATAGATCATGAAAATGGCTTTAAGTCTTATTATTGCTATAATACAGAGCCTCTGGTCGCAGAGGGCGAGACCGTAAGCAGAGGTCAGTCTTTGTACTTTACTTCGGATAATGATCAATTTACTTATAAGATAAGTTATGAAGGAAGCTATATAGATCCTAACACCGTTATCGATATCGATGGCTGATGTTATAGAATCTGATCTTTAATTAAAAGGAGTGATAAAATTGGAACAAAAAAATGCATGGTTAACATACAGTACAGCTGAAAAAAAAGAGCTGGAAGCATTAAATAAGGAATACCGTGATTTCTTAAGCAATGGTAAAACAGAGCGTGAATGTGTTGAACTTTCGGTAGAAGCGGCAAAAAAAGCCGGTTATATTGATATAAATGATGTCATTGCAAAGAAGAAAAAGCTTAAGGCCGGAGATAAGGTCTATGCAGTATGGATGGAAAAAACAGTTGCACTTTTCCATATCGGAACAGATGATATTGAAAATGGCCTTAATATTCTCGGTGCACACATAGATTCTCCAAGAATGGATGTAAAGCAGAACCCACTTTATGAGGATTCATCATTTGCTTATCTCGATACGCATTATTATGGCGGGATCAAGAAATATCAGTGGGTTACAGTTCCGCTTGCTATTCATGGTGTTGTCGTTAAGCCTGATGGAACTAAGATAAAGATTTCCATAGGTGAAGATGAAAATGATCCGGTATTTTGTGTGACAGATATCCTTATCCACCTTGCAGGCGAGCAGATGGAGAAAAAGGCAGCTAAGGCTGTAGAGGGTGAAAACCTGGATGTACTTTTTGCAAGCATGCCTTTTAAGGGCAAAGACGCTGATAAGGAAAAAGAAGCTGTTAAGAAGGCTGTACTTGAGCTCTTAAAGAAAAAATACGGTTTTGAAGAAAGAGATTTTGAGTCGGCTGAACTTGAAGTTGTACCGGCAGGAAAAGCCAGAGAGTCGGGAATTGACCGCTCGATGATAATTTCTTACGGACAGGATGACAGAGTTTGTGCATATACATCTCTAAAGGCATTTCTTGATGTTAAGAAGTTAAAACGTACTTCGGTCTGCCTTCTTGTAGATAAAGAAGAGATCGGTAGTGTAGGCGCGACAGGAATGCAGTCTCATTTCTTTGAAAACGCCCTTGCAGAGGTCATGAATGCAGCCGGCAATTATTCCGAACTTGCACTCAGGAGAACACTTGCGAATTCGAAGATGCTTTCAAGTGATGTAAGTGCGGCTTATGATCCGCTCTATGCTTCACAGTTTGATAAGAAAAATGCGGCATATTTCGGTAAGGGAATTGTATTTAATAAATACACAGGCGCAAGAGGAAAATCCGGTTCAAACGACGCAAATGCAGAGTATTTTGCAGAAGTAAGAAAAATAATGGAAGATAATAAAGTCGCTTATCAGACAGCAGAACTTGGAAAAGTTGATGCAGGAGGCGGCGGAACGATCGCTTACATTATGTCTCTTTATGGAATGAATGTTGTAGATTGTGGAATGGCAGTTCTTTCGATGCATTCACCATGGGAAGTTACTAGTAAATCGGATATATATGAGGGCTATAAGGCTTATAAAGCATTTATTTGTAACTAACACCTCTTTACTTTACAACTTTACTGTGATAAACTATACGTCGTATAGAGTTATTATGCCTTTTTGCGATTCGCAAAATTGCTTATCTATACGACGTTTGACTTTTAAACTAGAACCTGCGGAGGTGAAATATTTTGAATAAAAAGCTGCATACGGAGTCAGTAGACACACTCTTTGATGCCATATTAAGCCTGAAGACCGTAGAAGAGTGTTATACTTTTTTTGAAGATCTGGCAACCGTGAATGAGATATTATCGTTGTCACAGCGATTTGAAGTGGCTAAAATGCTCCGGGAGCGTAAAACCTATATGGAGATAGCACAGAAAACCGGTGCTTCAACAGCAACAATTAGCCGTGTTAACCGTTCATTAAATTATGGAAATGATGGGTATGATATGGTATTTGGACGTATCGAGGGCTGATCCGGATATTATTTTTCTTTTATCGGATGTCCATCATCATCCATCAGATCTATGATTTTTTCGATCATTAATTTCTTTACATAAGCATCAAAACCTAAGGCGCAGATAAAGGCGAAGAGATGAAGGAAATCTTCATTGTCCTTATTTGCGCCTTTGCATGTTTCCATTACGGAAGCAGTCTGTTCCTCAACAAATTTTTTCAGATCCTCACGCTGGGCAAGTGACATTTCAAACATCTCATCGTAAATATCAGAAAGCTTGAGCTCACCTGAATTATTAAAATAATTCTTGCTTAAAGGACCGAGGAGCTTCTTTATATCACTCATGGAAAGAATATTTTTAAAATAATATATAAAAAGCAGCATCATAATGTGATCCCGGCCATAACGTTTACGCTCGGGAGGAGGAAGCAGATCATTCTTTGTGTAGTTATTTATCATGGTCTTTGTCATTATCTTGTCGGACTCGTTCCTGCGTGTATTTGCAAGACGTTTTTCCATAAAAGACGTGAGCTGATCCATATAAAGTTCTATATTAGGAATTTCATCGGATTTGATATAACCCATCCTGTCTATGCTTGAAAGGATGCTTTCGACAAAATTTTCTGTATTGAATGTCATAATTAGCCTCACCAGTGAATTATAAATTGCTTTCAATGCCATATTATACGTTATTTAAAACTACTTGTCCATTAGATGCTTTTATGTGTTATACTGTTTAGACAAAAATCAATAATGGAGAATTAATAATGAATCTTGACAAAGAGTTAAACCCGCAGCAGGCTGATGCAGCCAGAACACTGGAAGGACCGGTGCTTATACTGGCAGGAGCAGGCTCGGGCAAGACCAGAACTATAGTATACAGAATTGCAGAAATGCTGGAAAAGGGCATCAAACCCTGGAACATACTTGCGCTTACCTTTACCAATAAGGCAGCTAAGGAAATGAAGACAAGGGCTGAGGAAATGGCACCTGAAGATGCACATGAACTCTGGGTATCAACATTTCATTCAACCTGTTTAAGGATCATGTTTGCTCATGCAGAAAAACTTGGCTACAGTTCCAGCTTTGAAATTGCTGACGCTGCTGATCAAAAGGCTGTAATGAGAGAGGTTTATAAGGAACTTAAGATAGATCCAAAGCTTATACCTGAAAGAAGGGCAGCAAGAGAAATATCTTCTGCAAAAGATAAGCTTATAGATGCTGAGCGCTATGAAAAGGATAATTTCGGAGATTTTTCGAAAAAGCAGTACAGTGATATTTACAAGCTTTACCAGTCAAAGCTTAGACATAATAATTCTATGGACTTTGATGATCTGATCTTAAATACGGTTAAGCTTTTTAAGGAGTATCCGGATGTACTTGAACATTATCAGGAAAAGTTCAAATACATCATGGTTGATGAGTATCAGGATACCAATGTGGCGCAGTTTGAATTTATCAGACTGTTGGCAGATAAATATAAAAACCTCTGTGTAGTGGGTGATGACGATCAGTCCATATACAGATTCAGAGGCGCTGATATAAGGAATATCCTTGATTTCGAAAAGAATTATCCTGAGGCAAAGGTAGTAAGACTTGAGGAAAATTACCGCTCGACCGGAAATATCCTGAATGCTGCAAATGAAGTGATCGCAAACAATTCCGAGAGAAAAGAGAAGAGTCTCTGGACGAGTTCTGGTGCCGGAAACAAGATACATTTCCGACAGCTCGATACTTCTGCCGGAGAAGCTGCTTTTATCGCGGATGATATAAAGAAAAAAGTAGAAGAAGGCAGAAGCTTAAATGATTTTGCCATACTTGTAAGAACAAACATCCAGAGTAAGGAATTTGAGGATGCTTTCAGGATCAGACGTATTGATTATGAGATCGTCAAGGGATTAAGATTCTGGGATACCAAGGTCATAAAGGATATCAGTGCTTACCTTCTGACTGTCGCAGGCGGTTCAAATGATATGAGAACAAACCGCATCGTAAATCTGCCAAAACGTGGTATCGGTGCGGCGAGTCTTAATAAGGTGGCAGATTATGCCGCCGAAAACAATATGTCGCTTTTTGATGCATGCTGTGAAGCGGAGAAGGTAAACGGTGTTTCAGCAAAGGCACTGGCAGGACTTAAAGAATTTACGGAATCAATCTTAAATATAAGGAAAGATGCCGCAAATATGAAACTTTCCGAGACAGTTGACAGGATCATATCAGACTGCGGATATCATGACTATATGATGTCAGAGGCTGAATCAACAGAAAAGTTTGTCGAGATGAAGGAATATATATCAAGACTTAAAGAGGCTCTTGATCTATATGAAGAGGAAACTGACGAGCCTGACCTTATTGATTTCATGCGTCAGAATGGTGTTGAAGGAAATAATGTTGATAAGCTTACAAATGAGACCTCCGGCGAGAGGGTCAGAGTGATGACCATGCATAATGCAAAGGGACTTGAGTTCCCTGACGTATATGTGGCAGGCATGGAGCAGGGACTTTTCCCTGGATATATCGCAATGACCAGTGATGATCCTACGGATCTCGAGGAAGAAAGAAGACTTTGCTATGTTGCGATAACAAGGGCAAAGGAGAATCTTACACTCACATGCTCCAGGCAGAGAATGGTAAATGGCGAGAAACGTTATTATATACCATCGCAGTTCACTAAGGAAATATCCGAAGAACTCATGGATATGAATGTTATTCCTAAGAAAAAGGAAAAGAAGGAAAGAGTTGTTCCGATCACCAGACAGCTTGCGGCAGCGGCCTTCAAGGAAAAACCTGCAGCATTTTCTTCTGCATTCTCAGGCAAGAAGGGAGACAGATCCTCCCTCGGATATGATGTCGGTGACAGAGTCCGTCATTTTAAACAGGGCGAGGGAACCGTTGAAAAAATAGTAGATGGCGGAAAAGACTTCGAAGTTACCGTAAACTTCGATAAAGTCGGCGTTAAGAAAATGTTCGCCGGGTTTGCAAAGCTCAAGAAAATTTGATATAATTATAACGATTTCAGGATTTTTATACAAATTTTGAATAGAATTGGAGGAATAAACTATGAGAGATTCAAGAGAAAGAGATCCGATTGTTGTTATCCTTACTATTATCGGTGCTGTAGCAGCCGTAGCAGCAATAGCATTTGCTGTATATAAGTATTTTACACCGAATTATTTCGATGACTACGATGATGATTATGATGATAGATTTGATGATGACTTCTTCGATGATGAAGATGACGCAGACGACGGAAAGGCTGAAAGCGCTAAAGCAAATTCATGAAAAGAAAGACCATTATAA
This sequence comes from Lachnospiraceae bacterium C1.1, assembly GCA_030434875.1. Lineage (NCBI taxonomy): Bacteria > Bacillati > Bacillota > Clostridia > Lachnospirales > Lachnospiraceae > Lachnospiraceae bacterium C1.1. Next base: position 426,544 of record JAUISW010000001.1, read on the forward strand.
GAGGAAAAGTTGTAGATTTATTATTTCCAAATAAAGGAATCGTCGAAACTCCGGAAGGTAACGCCCATGTAAAGGGCGTTATCCCGGGTCAGACGATTTCTTTTGTTGTAAAGAGAAATCGACCGGAATACGCAGAGGGCAGACTGCAGGAGATCATAGAAAGATCGGAACTGGAAACAGCAGATCCCTGCCCGCATTTTGAAAAATGCGGCGGATGTTCATATCAGACACTGCCTTACGAAACACAGACAAAGATCAAATCAGAGCAGGTTAAAAAGCTTTTAAGCGGAGTTTTTGACCGTTTTGAAAATTCAGCAGATGAAAACTGGTTCGAGGGGATAATCAAAAGCCCAAAGGAAAGCGAATACAGAAATAAAATGGAATTTTCCTTTGGAAATGAAGTTATTGACGGTCCGCTCGAACTCGGCATGCATAAGGCAGGCAGATTCAATGACGTGATATCGGTTGAAAACTGCCGTATCGTGGATGAGGATTTCCGATCGATCCTTTCCGAAACACTTGAGTTTTTCAAAAGCAGAAATATCCCATTTTACAGAAGATCTAACGGAGAGGGTTATTTAAGGCATCTTCTTGTAAGAAAGGGTACAAATACCGGCGAGATCATAGTCGATATTGTAACATCATCGGCCATTGATTTTGATTTTACGGAATATGTTGATCTTCTTAAAGGACTCGATTTTAAGGGAGAACTGGTAGGAGTACTTCATACCACCGGAGACAGCACCGGAGATGCAGTGGATGGTTCGGATACCGAGCTTTTATGGGGAAGAGACTATTTTTATGACGAGCTCTTAGGGCTTAGATTCAAAATAACCCCGTTTTCTTTTTTCCAGACCAATACCTTAGGAGCCGAGCTTTTATATAAAAAAGCAAGAGAATATGCTCTTTCCGGTGAAGATGGAGCAGAAAAAGGCATAATATTCGATCTTTACAGCGGAACGGGTACTATTGCACAGATGATGGCAGCGGTAGCAAAAAAAGTTGTGGGAGTCGAAATAGTAGAGGAAGCTGTGGAGGCTGCAAAGGTAAATGCAGAGCTCAATAAGCTCGAGAACACCGAATTTATAGCCGGAGATGTCCTCAAATGCCTTGATGAGGTAGAAGAAAAGCCTGATCTCATAATAATGGATCCGCCCCGCGCCGGCGCAGCACCTAAGGCACTGGAAAAAATCCTCGCATACGGAGTAGAGAGGATCGTATATATATCCTGCAAGGCAAGCTCACTTGCCTTTGACCTTGAGGCGATCCTGAATGCCGGATACAGGGTAAAGAAGGTATGCTGCGTAGATATGTTCCCATCAACCTCAGGGGTGGAGACGGTTGTTCTTTTGTCCCAACAAAGACCAGATGATCATATTGAGATAGAGATTAATCTGGATGAGATTGATGCTACAAGTGCTGAGTCGAAGGCTACATACAAAGAAATTGAAGAATGGGTTCAGGAACACTACGGATTTCATGTAACAAACCTAAATATAGCGCAGGTTAAACAGAAGCATGGGATTATAGAGCGTGAGAATTATAATAAGCCAAAATCAGAGAATAGCAGACAGCCGGGATGTCCGAAAGAAAAGGTTAAGGCTATAGAGGATGCTATGAGGCATTTTCAGATGATTAAGTAAAAGATAAGATATTAATTTGATGAAAGAGATACCGGTCAAAGAAAGCACAAAATGTCGGGATTTATTTTCATGGAATGATATACTTGCATTACAGTGAGCGAAGGGAGTGAAAAAGATGCAAGGAAAGATTGAGGGAATTCAGGAATCAATCGATTTCATTGAAAAGAATCTGACGAGGGAATTGGATATTGAAGATATTGCAAGTATTGCTGCTCTTTCACCATCCTATTATCAGCGCATATTTGGCGCTTTGTGCGGAATGACTGTCGGTGAATATATTCGTGCACGAAGGATGTCTTTAGCTGCGCAGGATCTTAGTAGAGAAGATGTGAAAGTAATCGATATAGCTAACAGATATTGTTATGATTCACCGGATAGTTTTGCAAAGACTTTCCAAAAATTTCATGGAATTACTCCATCTCAGGCACGGGAAACGGGGGCATCTCTAAAATCTTTTGCTCCACTCCATATCAAGATTACGATGGAAGGTGGAACTATGTTAGATTATCGAATTGTTGAGAAGAGCTCTTTTACTATTTTTGGCATTAAGAGACGTTTCAATTCTGATACAAGTTATCAGGATATACCAAAGTTCTGGGATGAATATAAAGAAATGGGAGCGAATCGTCCAGTTAAAGGAACATTTGGAATTTGCGTTGATGTTGGTGGAAAAGATTCAGACTATTGGATTGCTGATTTATATGAACCTGGGAATGACATTCCTGAAGAATGTGAAGCTTATCAGATTCCTGAAAGTATTTGGGCGCAATTTGTTTGCAATGGACAATCAACGGACGATTTGCAGAATCTTAATACAAGAATTTGGTCTGAATGGTTACCATCTTTAAAAGGATATGAGTTGGCAGGGAAATATAATATTGAAGTATATAGTTCATCTACTGATAACCCCAAAGATAAGGAAACCTATATCTGGATTCCGTTAAGAAAAATTTAAGAGAAAGGGGAATTAGTAGAATGGACAGACCAATCACAACATTATTTATGCTGATGTCAGTTGATGGCAAAATTAGCACTGGGGCATCAGATGAACTGGATGTAGACCGGGATTTTCCTGGAATTGATGGATTAAAAGAAGGGCTTCATCAATACTATGAGATAGAACAGACAACTGATTTATGGTCGCTAAACACAGGAAGGGTTCAAGCAAAGCTTGGTGTTAATCATAAACCAATGCCATCAAAAACTTCAGTATCCTTTGTTCTTATTGATAACTCACATTTGACAGAACATGGAATAAAGTATTTTTGTGAGCTATCTAAGCAATTCGTTTTGATAACCACTAATAAGAATCATCCAGCATTTAAGGTTGAGGCTGAAAATCTGGGAATTATTTTTCAAGAGGAATTCATACTTGAAAAGGCTCTTGAAGAATTGAAGAATCAATATGGCTGTGAAAGAATTACTATTCAAAGTGGTGGAACCATGAATGGCATTTTTTTACGAAATAAGTTGTTTGATTATGTTGATATCGTTGTTGCACCAGTTCTTGTGGGAGGAAAGGATACCTCAACATTGATTGATGGGGAATCAATAACGTCAGTTGATGAGTTAAATAAGCTCGGTGTTATGAAACTTATAGATTGTGAAAAACTGGAAGACTCATATATAAGGCTAAAATACAAAATAACTAGATGATGGAGGCATGATGGATAGTATTATTGAAAGGCGAAGCATTAGAAAATATAAGGCACAGGAAATATCTAAAGAACAGATAACAAAAATCATTGAAGCTGCAATCAAAGCACCTTCGGCAAAGAATAGGCAGCCATGGAAATATCTTATATACTCTGATAAAGCAAAAAAGCAACTTTTGGATGTAGATGTTATGGTATGGCGATAAAAGTCTGATTATAGAGTTTCTGCACATGTCTTTCCATTACTTTTTATAATAATACAATCCTAGATAATCTCTTGGATTGTATTATTTTTTCTTTTTACCACGTCCATTTCCTTTTACAGGTTTACAAAGATATGAGTAACGCTGCAGAATATCGGTGAAGGTTTTAAACTCATAGGGATCCATCTTGGTAAAGTTTATTTTGAAAAGTTTGCTGTACATTATCATCTGAGCTTGCGTTGCATTATCGGCAGTCTTTAGCTCTTCAAATGAGTCGAGTATATCGTAAACAGGAGTAGTTACATCACCGGTCTCTGAATCTTTAACATGTGAATCTCTTAAATCTTTTGCGATTTTTACGATATCATTTCCAAGAAGGTTGTTAAAGTAATTATCTTCTGAAATAGAAGCTGTCTCTAAAGTTTTCATGTAGTGATCTTCATTAGAGACACCCTTGGTTTGGAGACGGACTCTTGTCTGCTCAATCAGTTTGTTGATGTTCCTAAATTGCATTCCGGCAAGATTATCAACATAGATTTCCATGTCTGTGAGAAAATTGGTGAACTCAGGATGCTTTATCATTTCGCAAATTAGGCGAGCATTCAGCTTGCCGCTTTTTAATATCTCTACAGTTTCATCATCTAATTCTAAGTCATCAACTGGGAATCTGTGTTGCTCGCGGTTCTCGGTTAGTCCTAACAAATAATCAGATGTTACTCCATAAAAATTTGCAAGGGTGACAATAGCCTTGTGTGTAATTTCTTTGTAATCATCAGTTTCATAATTTCCCAGAGATGCTCTGGAGATTCCGGTCTGTTCTGCCAGTTCTTGCAGTGACAGACCTTTTTCTATTCGTAAGTCTTTTAACTTTTCCTGGATTGATAACTTGCACTTCAATGTTCTATTTCCACCAATACGCTTCTTATTTTCCTTTCATATGTCAATCATAGCAGAAAGTACATTTGCTATAAAAGGTGAATTCCATAATCGTAGAAATTTTTGTATTAAGAATATTTTTCCTACCTCTTGGATATACGGAGTTTGGTTTCTAAATCTTGGATAATTAGCTCATGAACAAAGACTACAAATCACGAGAGGAGGTGAAAAGCAAATGTTGTTAAATCAGGGATACGTTCCATGTGACAAACAAATTAATATCAAGATTCCGGAAGATCAATTACAGATGATTCATGACAGGATGAAGCAGATAGGAGTCAAAAACATGAGTGCCTATATCAGGAAGATGGCAGTCGATGGGTATTACATTCACATTGATTTCAGCGAGTTATTAGAAATCATCAAACTCATGAAAATTGACAGTAATAATATCAACCAGATTGCAAAAGTCGCCAATGCATGTGGCGCCGTAGATAGCAAAACTATTTCTGATATGAAGGAGAATCATGAACGAGTTTTGAAGAAGGTAGAAAAGACTTTCAACAAATATTTGGACATTTATTGATTTTGTTTTCAGCCTGCTTTGCAGGCGTAGCTTGCAAATGCAAATTGGCAATCAGGGGGATTGGGGCATACTCCCATATGCACTAACTTAAGCTTGGAATTCAGTTGGTGATGTGTTACAATATACCCATAATGGAGGTGATGGGTATATGGATTGGGCACCAGGTATAGCTAGTATTATCAGAGAAATGCCGGAAGGCTATGAAGAGGCCTGCTTTGAGACTGGCGCTATAGTACGTAAAAGGGATATTAAGAACCCGGATGATCTTATGATGCTAGACTTGTTCCATCTTATGACGGGATGCTCTCTTGTGGAAATAAGTACAATATCAACTTTGGCCGAAATTGGCGATATCAGTGATGTCGCTTTTATGAAACGTTTTAAGAATTGCAACGAATGGTTCAAATGGATAATAGATAAAGTGGTATCAGAGGGTCTTATATCATATGATCTGCCTAATTCTATTGCAGGGTTTCGGGTTTTAGCCATAGATGCTTCAGATGTAGTTGAGAAAGGAAGGTCTGCAAGAACATACAGACTGCACTTTGCACTTGATATCAAGAAAATTCATGCAGCTTTGTACAATATAACGACGAATAAAGTAGGCGAAAAGCTTTCGAACTTTTCTCTGAGCGAAGGTGATTTGGTGCTTGCAGACCGTGCTTATGGAACGGCAAACAGCATTCTCCACTGCAATAAGTGCAATGCAGATTATATTCTGCGTTTGCGTGCAAATGGCTTAAGTTTGTGCGATGAAAACGGAAATAAGATTAATCTCTATGAACATATGGCTGATATGGAGACTGGGGATTATCATTGTTTTGCAAAAACGAAAGATAACGGTTTATTGCCTATAAGGATCTGTTTCAGGAAGAAGGATCCTGATGCTCTAAAAAAGACGCAAAAGAGGCTACATAAAAGAGAAACAAAACGACAATTTGTTATATCTGATGAAACAAAAGCATTTAATGAATACATAGTGGTAATAACCTCTCTTCCGGATTCTGTAACTACAACTGAGGTTCTGGATGCCTGCCGATATCGGTGGCAGGTTGAATTATATTTTAAGCGTTTGAAAAGCATATTGAATTATGGAGAGCTACCAAAGAAAACCGAAGAAAGCATTTTTGCATGGTTAAACGGAAAGCTGATGATTGCGCTGCTGATGGAGAAAATAATAGGCAGGGTTTCTTTTTCCCCTACAGAAGAATCATTCGAGGAGTATTTGGAGAGAGACGAAGTTTATGAAGCTCTTGCTGATGTACAATAATGAGCCATTAGGCGTGGTCTGGGAAGATGCATCGAACAGGTTAGGGGTGGAGAAACGCGTAAAGCGGCGCATGCAGATGCTTTCATCTTAAGTTAGTGCATATGGGGCATACTCCCCAACAAGCAAAATCGCATCAGGTGTACACTGATGCACTGCTTGCGAATTTTGTCTCGAATTCTAGACAAAACTGGTTATCTAGAAGGATTTGTTATCCAGAAAACATAGAAAAAAACAAGATTTTATTTTGCTTCGTGCCTTAATTATTCGAGATAACTTTTTTAATATTTGAGCCCAATATATTTTTTTGATAGATGATATCAAACTGATTTCTAGATAACTTCTTAAGTCCGATATGGTATTTATAGAGGTATGCCAAAGCTGAGATAAAGCATAAGATAGACGTTATTGAGAAAGTAATGGGGACTACACCTGATAAAGATGGAACAATCCAACCTTATACCATAGAAGATGAGGAGACCTTAAAACATCTTTATGATCTTTGAAGTTATCTCGAAATCTTATAATTGTGCAACAGCTCCGGAGGATAAATTCCATCGGAGCTGTAATAAGTTATCTAGAAAACTTTTGAATTGATGTTGTATGAAATGTAGTGTTTATTGCTTTGTTCGAGATAACAATTCTTTCTAGATAACCAATTTGTGAAAGGCATAAATTTTGAAGAAAGGACAGATACATATGAGAAAGAATTATTTCGATGATCCAGCTTATAATGTAGCATTTGAAAGATGCATAGACGTTCTTGCAGAGTTAATTGAAAAGTATGCCGGGAAGATTTCTGTGAGTGATATATGTTATGACTATTGTATATATATTGGCAACACACCGGTCACAGTAGTAATGAGTTCCTACTGTAATATCAGAGATTGGTTCGGAGACTATTATGATCGCACTTATCGAAAAAGAGATTCAATGCATAAGTTGTGCCAGAAAGCAAGTTGACAGAGCTTGTGCATAGAATTAAAATAGTGTCAGAAAGCGAGGAGGCACAAAATGAAGATTACGAATCTTGATGAAGCCCTTAAGAGAATAAAAGAATTAGAAAAAGAGGTTGCTGAGCTTAAATCAGAAAATGAGACTCTCCGCAATCGTAACTTCGGTGGACGTAAAAAACATGATGAAGCATGGATGTCTGCATACAATGATTTTATTTTTAAATATGAGAATGGCATGACACTTGCAGAGATTGTAGCAGAGGGTGATGTAAGCAGGAGGACGGCTTATCGTTATCTGGCATATTATAAAGAATTGCAGAAAAAGATTGAAAAATAAAATAACAGTGGAATAGATCATATATTAACCATTTTACTGACGTCAGTAAAATGGTTAGAGCTACAGGAGGATAAAGGTTTGGAAAAGAAAACTATAGAAATCTATAAGAAAAAGTTTGATGATATTAGGCATGAAGAAAATGGTGTAGAATTTTGGCGAGCTCGTGAAATAATGGAATTGTTGGAATATGCTAAATGGCAAAACTTTGAAAAAATAGTTGAAAAAGCTCAAATCAGCTGTTCAAACAATGGAATTGAAGTTTCAGATCATTTTGCTAGCGTTGGTAATATGGTTGAAATTGGAAGTGGAGCTCATCGTGAAAGAGGTGATTATATGCTCACTCGATATGCGTGCTAATTGTCAAATAAGTATTGCTCTCATAATTCATGCCGTGCGGATTCCTGCAATAAAGTGACCAAAACACATACCATTTCAACTTCTGTAATTTTTTACGGATGTTGCCATTTTGCTCTCTTTTTAGTAAAGTTAATATATAGAAATTGTATTTGCGGCGGTACAAATTAAAAAGAGGTTGAAATGGGTAAATCATTCGGGGGAATACGTTCAAGACTCTTTTTTCCTGTCTTGACGGTATTATTTATCAGTGTTTCGGTTTTATCATTCTTAAATATCAGAATATCTGCAGATCTTTTGAAAAATCAGATCACTGAATCAACATCAAAATCACTTTCTAATATTCGGGAAAATTTTTCTGAGGAGTTCCTGGCTTTGAAGGTAAATCTGGATCAGATCTATGAAGAAAAGGATTTTATCCGGGATCTTACAGATGAGCTTCCGGAAGAAAAATTAAGACAGAATTATGCATCACTGGCAAGATCGTTTGCGACTACAAAGATTCCAACAGATTCGAGAGTAGATGCGTTCTATATTTATACGGCAGATCATAAATGTATTTCTCATTACAGGAGAGCTGATACACCGACTTACAGGTATCCGACGGATATTTATGATGATTCGGATCCAAATGAAGATCTGAATTCAGACAAGGTTCGGGAATACGTAGAGTCGGACAGGTCAGATTTCATGTTGTCCGGATATTATAATCCTTACAGAGAAAAAAATGTTCTCAGATTCGTTTACAAGATATATGTAAATAACAGGGGAAAATTGGTGGGATATCTTGTCTGTGATACAGATGAGAGAATGATGACCGATAGGATCGAGTCTTATACCTATTATGATGGACAGGTTGTGTGTATACAGCCAATTGGAGACTGCGTGTCTGTTTTTACGGGCAAACCTGAAAAAACTCAGCGAAAGATACTGGATACAGTTTCTGAAAAGATCCGTTCTGAAAATTTCACAGTTAATACCAATAATCTCATCAGTAATATCGATGCAGATATGGATAGGGTTTTTATCACTTCACTTTCAAGATATGGGATAATTTTCTATTCACTTTATCCTGAGGATATGCTTAGGGATAAAAGGGGTGAAATGATTCTTGCAATTCTCTCGATCAGCGGAGTTATACTGATCGCGGTGGTATTATTTGTCTGGAATTATTCAAATAAGGTCAGCGGAGAGTTTGCGCTGATGCAGAAAAATGCCGATTACAAAGCTCTCCAGGCACAGATAAATCCTCATTTTCTTTACAATACTTTAGAAACCATGAGTTCTATAGCCAGACGGAAGAAATGTGAAGAGATAAGTGATCTTTGTCTGGCACTTTCTGCAATGTTCAGATACAGCATGGGTGTAAAGGAAAGCATTGTTCCTGTGCAGAAAGAAATTGAGCATATCAGAAATTATCTGTATGTTATGACAACGAGGATGCAGAACAATATAGAGATTTCATTGGACTTAAAAAATGAGCACATGGGACTTATGATACCTAAATTAACGATACAGCCTATTGTGGAAAATTCTATTAAACATGGATTATCCGGTGTACGTGGAGAGAAAAGTTTAAAAATCTATTCAGAGGAAAATGGAGAGAAGGTGAGTATCATTGTCGAGGATAACGGCAGCGGAATGAATGCCGATGAGATCAATAAATGGCTCAACAGCAATGACAGGGAAGAGCAGAAGGAATCTATCGGGCTTAGAAATATTCACAGACGATTGCAGCTTCTTTTCGGTACAGACTATGGACTAAAGTTAGAGAGAGATGAGGAAATCAGCAGAGTCAGAATATTGATTCCAAAAAAAATTGAATTAAAAGAGGCTGTTTAGAGGTGGGGTATGAAAGACATAAAGGAAGCAGCAGTAATTAAAAGTTCTGATAAGCAGAAAAAAGATATATATAAGCTTTTGATCGCAGATGACGAATTCTGGGTTCGTGATGAACTCTCGGATATGCTGGAATGGGATAGATACGGAATAGATTTTCTGGAGGTAGCTGAGGATGGAGAAAAAGCCTGGGAAACGGTAGAGCGCGACAGACCGGATATTCTTATAACGGATGTAAATATGCCTTTTATGAACGGAGTTGATCTTGTCAGAAAGGTCAAGGAAAAATATCCGGATACAGTTGTGATCATGCTGAGCGGCTACAGTGACTTTGAATATGTAAAGGAAAGCCTTTTGGCAGGGGCTATGGATTATATCATGAAACCTGTCTCTAAAATGCAGATGGTACAGGTGCTTACAAAGTCACTGGATCATATCAATGAGCAGATATCCATAAAGCATAACAAAGAGATAGAGAGAAGCCGGTTTCTGCGTGCGGCATCGTCACTTAATGACAGGGAATACAGCGCACTAATAACTAATGAAAAGAAACACAGAAATGACGGGTTTTTGAGACCGTCAACCGCCATTGGAATGAAGATTCCGGAGGGCGGATTTTCAACGATCCTTATTAAAATTCATGGTATTTCTTCATTTGCAGAGCTTTTTAATTATGATATGAGTCTATTGTCATATACGATCAAACAGCGTATAGAAGAGGATAAAGACTTAAATACACTGCTGATCTACAATAATATATACCGAAGTTCTGAATTTGTTATTCTTGTAAATGAAAAAAGAGATGTGCTGAAAGAAAAGGCATATTACCTGCTCCTGTCACTTAAACAGTTTACGGGGAAGATCATATCGATAGGTCTCAGTGATATCTCATTCAGTGATTCAGATCTTTACAGATCCTACAGGGAAGCTAAAAGCGCACTTTTAATGCGGGAATTTTCAGACGGAAGCGTAGTGAATGCATCCTGGGATGTTCTTGTGAATATGAAGCATGAAGAGGAGATTTCTGTGGAGATCAGAGAAAATCTGGAGGGAATAATTCAAAGGAAACCACAGGAACTCAAGAATTATCTTTTTGAGGAGTTAGGATTAAAATATATACGGGAGCAGAAATGGACTATATGCCGTGTGCAGGCAATAGTCCGATATCTTGCGCTTACAATTTTGGCAAAAAGCGGAAGAACAGGATTACAGGGAGAATCTGAGCCGGAAGATATAGTAAATTCACTCATTCATCACGCTGAAAATATGGAATTTGAAGAACTGATATCTGAGCTTAGACTTATACTTGAAAACTTTAACGGACTTGCAGAAGAGACGGAACCTGCTGTGGGAAGCGGCCGTAAGACCGTTCAGGAAGTGGCTAAGTATATAGAGGAACATTTCTTTGAGAATCTGTCACTTAGCAGTCTTGCGGAAAGATATCATATGGAAAGCAGTTATCTTTCAAGACTTTTTCGTAAGGAGACCGGTATGACAATAATGAACAGCATTGCATATCAAAGGATAGAGCGTGCAAAGGAGCTTATGAAGGATAAAAATGCTTCGATCACTGAGATAGCTTTCAGGGTTGGTTATGATGATTATAATTACTTTAACAGAGTATTTCGTAAATTTGAGGGGGTATCGCCAAGAGAATTCAAGGAAAAAAATCTGCTGACGTGAGCATTAGTTTTCACTTAATATGAGCCGGATGTTTAAGTTTTATCTTAAGCTGCCGGCTTTTTATTTGCAAGAATAAAAATTACCTGTACTAATTTGGACTATGTTCAAAAAAATACAGGTAAATAAGTTCAAATGAAACATAATACTACTGTTTTGGATTCAGTACAATGGTATTAAAGAAAGGGAGGGCAGCAAATGAAAAGAAAACTTGTGACAATTATTCTTAGTGCAACTATGGCAGTATCATTATTAGCAGGATGTGGATCTTCTGCAGCATCATCTGGAAGCACTGCAGCAGATGCCGGATCAGATGCCGGTTCTGCAGCAGCTTCAGAGGCAGGAACATCAGCAGCATCTGCAGAATCCGGAACAGAGGCAGGAGGAGATGAAGCCTGGAAAGATCAGGATATAACATTGAAGGTTTTATGGGGACAGTCCACTACTGATGCCGGGGCAGAAGACATGATAGACGAGGCTCTTGCAGAGGTTTATCCGAATCTGCACATTGAGTGGGAGTGTGTAGACTGGGGCGAAGGATTTGGCCCAAAGATGCAGCAGTATATGCAGTCAGGGCTTCCGGATGTAATGATCGGAAAAGGACAGGATGTTAAGACATATGCGTCTCTTGGAATTCTGGATGATCTTACTGATCTGGATGCGGTAGATAAGGTTTTGGATGATGCTACCAAAGGAGTTACTGTAGATGATAAGGTATATGGAATAGTTTATAACGCACTTTATCAGGGAGTATTTTACAATAGACAGGTATTTAAGGATCTTGGACTTGAGGTTCCGAAAACGCAGGAGGATTTACAGCATGTGATAGATGTCTGCAATGAAAAAGGCATCACACCTTTTGCATCTCATATGGTGGATAGCTGGAGTATCGGTAATGTAACAATGCAGTTTGCCATCAATGATATTTTTGCAAAAAATCCTTCATGGGGAGATGATTTCAGGGCAGGTAAAGAAAAATTCAGCGGAAATGAAGACTGGAAAAATGTGTATAACTACAATAAGCTGATATACGATAATACTTTCGAGGATACTTTTTCACTTGAGCAGACTGCCTGTGATGCAAAGCTTGTAAATGGTGAAGCTGCAATGAAGGTATCCGGTGCATGGTCTATCCAGAATTTCCTGGATATAGATGAGAATTTTGATTTTGGTATTTTCCCGTTCCCGAACCAGACAGGCGATGCAAAGCTTATATTTGAGCCCAATATCACATTTATGAAGAGTAAAGACACTGCCTATAGCGAGGCAGCGGATGCATTTATTAATTTCATGGCTGAGAACAAGGATCTGGCAGTAAGCATTTATGACTTTACAAGTACAGCATCAATGCTTAAGGATGTTACTCCGACCTTTAATAATCCAAGTCAGACGGATATAGATACATACGCTTCTGCAGGAGAGATCATCGATGCAAATTCAGGTAATACACAGCTCGTATGGTCAGGATTCCAGGATGAGAATGCTAATGACATTGCTGAATGGCTTCTTGGAAATGAGACTATTGATGAAGCGCTTGAAGCTGCTGACAGTCGTGTTGATGTCAGTGCTCCATAAATAAAATGATACTGTAAATAATAAAAAGGAGAAGCGGTGGTATTCAGACTGGGTACTGCCGCTTTTGTAAAAAGAGAGAAGGCTTATGAATATCGCAGTTATAAAGAAAAATACAGTTGAAAATATTAAAGTCAGAGCCGGGGGAAGAATTATGACAAAAAAAGGATCAGCTAAAAGAAAAGAGTTTTATCAATATCTTACGCTGGTAGCTCCTGCTTTTATCATCTTTACGATCGGGCTTATAGTTCCGATATTTCTGGCTTTTCGTTATTCTCTGACAAGCTGGAACGGACTTACAAAAGAAAAACCATTTGTAGGTTTGGATAATTATATCAAGATGCTGTCAGATCCTTATGTAAGATCTGCATGGTGGTTTACCATACGTTTCACATTTTGGAATGTTCTCATTCAGAATTTCTTTGCCTTGCTTTTCGCAGTAATACTGGATACAGGAGTAAGGGGAAAGAAAATCTACAGAACGATCCTTTTTATTCCGTGTCTTATAAGTCCCCTTGTAACAGGATTTATATGGCTCAGAATGTATTCGAATATTCTTCCGGCAATATTTGAATTTTTCGGAATGTCGGGTTCTTTTATAAAGCTTTTCGGTAATCAGAAGACGGTTCTTTCAGGATTGCTTGCTGCAAATAACTGGCAGTGGATCGGCTACTGGATGCTGATCTATCTTGCAGGATTACAGTCTGTTCCGGGAGATCTTTATGAAGCAGCCAAAATAGACGGGGCGAACTGGTTTCAGAGATTTAGAAATGTGACCGTTCCAATGCTTGCACCTGCCTTTACGATCTGCATTGTTGGAATAACCACAGGTTCACTTAAGGTTTATGACCTTATGGTTTCATCAACACAGGGAGGACCGGGCAGAGCATCTACATCTATTATTTATCTTATCTATGATTCTGCGATCAACGGACGACAGTACGGTTATGGATCGGCTCTCTCGATATCATTGATCTTTGCACTTCTTATAGTGGCAGTGATCCAGGTAGTTATTCTTAAAAAGAGGGAGGTACAGGCGTGATGGAAGCAGCAGAAAGACAGGAAAAATTCACCTGGAAAAGTGCCGTAACACAACTATTGATGACAATTGCGGCTGTTATTTTTCTTTTTCCGGTTCTGATCATATTAAATTATTCATTTAAGACAAAAAAAGAGCTCTATTTAAGCAGTCCGTTATCTCTTCCGGAGGCTTTTCAGCTGGAAAACTACCGTGTAGCTTTTAAGAAGCTTGATATGCTGAGAACTTATCCAAACACTATACTCTATACTTTTTTATCGGTAGTGATACTTGCGCTTATTTGCGGTGTGACAGCGTGGGCTATTGCCAGATGCACTCATAAGATATTTAAGTTTCTTTATCTCTATTTCATTATAGGAATATTGCTTCCTTATCAGGCTTTGTTTTTATCGATTTTTATTGTCGGAAATAAATTGGGTTTTGTTAATACCAGACACGGTATAATTTTTATGTATGTGGCTACGGGAATATCCTTTGGAATATTTTTGATGAACAGTTTCATGTCAACTGTACCTGTTGAACTGGAAGAAGCGGCTAAAATTGACGGATGCAGTATATATCAGATATATTTCCTTGTAGTTATGCCGCTCTTAAAGCCGGCCCTTGCAACTGTAATAATCATGCAGGCTTTTCAGATCTGGAATGATTTCCTTATGGCAAATCTTTATCTTAGTGATAAGGGGCTGAAAACACTTACAGTTTCGATACAATCGCTGTTCTCGGCTCAGTCGAGTGATTATACTACAGCTATTGCAGCAATTGTATTGTCTGTGCTGCCGATCGCGGCTCTCTTTTTAAGTCTCCAGAAATACTTTATTAAGGGAATGACTGTAGGTGCGGTAAAGGGATAACGAGAAAAAATAAAATTGAAAGGATTCAAAATGGGACGCAAACTTATCGGAGAATACAGACTTGGGGATATGATCGCCCGCTATATCAGAGAAGAAAACGGCATTGCCGGACTGCAGCTGCTGCCTGCAGATAAAATACTTCCGCTGGAAGAATCTCTCGGAGAGGGCAAGATCAAAAAAAATGCACAGATTGAGAATCTTGTCCAGCTTCATATAGCAGGGGATATTTATAATGAGGCCTATGCCGGAGGAATATCCATGAGGAACGGAGAGTCTGTCAGAAGGATGTTTTTCGAAAAGCAGGAGGCAGAGGAGACGGATTCTTTATTTAAGATAAGGACGTACCTTAGCGATGAGAGAGGCTATCAGACAGAACATATCCTAAGTTATAAAAAAGACAGTCATTACATTAAAATTTCTTCGCTTTTTAAGAATATGACCAATGAGCCGGTAACCTTAGAGATGTTTGAATCTTTTTCACTTGGAAATCTGACACCTTATGAAGATGCTGACAGTCCGGACTCGCTGGAACTTGTAAGGATCCGATCAGTATGGAGCAGTGAAGGGAAGACAGACAGGAGAACTGCAGAGGATCTGCTTCTTGAAACTGCATGGGGACCTCACGCCGTCCGTTGTGAAAGATACGGACAGGCAGGTTCTTTGCCGGTAAATCACTGGTTTCCATTTGGTGCGGTTTATGACAAAAAAAATCAGGTCTGGTGGGGAGCAGAGATAGCACATAATGCTTCCTGGCAGATGGAATTTTACAGGAAAGATGATGGACTGGGATTCAGCGGAGGCCTGGCCGACAGGGATTTAGGACACTGGATGAAAATAATAGGCCCGGGTGAGAGTTTTAAAACACCGGAGGCAATAGTATCCACGGCAGCCACAGACTCGCTGGATGAATTCAGTTCAAGGCTTACAGAATATGGTCTGGATTGCTGGAAAGAAGGATTAAAGGAAAATCCGCAGGAGAAGGAATTGCCTTTGATCTTTAATGAATACTGTACGACCTGGGGAAATCCGTCGGACGAAAATATTACTGAGATACTGAAAGCTATAAAGGGAAGAGGTTTCTCCTATTTTGTCATAGACTGCGGCTGGTATAAACAGGAAGGAATTCCCTGGGACCGTGGAATGGGAGATTATGAAGTTTCTCCGATACTTTTTCCCGATGGGCTTGATAAGACGGTAAATAAGATTAAGGATGAAGGGTATGTTCCTGGTATCTGGTTTGAAATTGAAAATCTGGCAGAAGCTTCAAAGGCTTATCAGAATACGGATCATCTGCTAAAAAAAGACGGAAAAGTTCTTACGACTTATTTCAGGAGATTCTGGGATATGAGAGATCCCTGGGTTCATGAATACCTTAAGGAACGAGTGATCGGAACTTTGAGAAAGTACGCTTTCGGATATATGAAGATGGATTGTAATGAGACGATCGGCATAGGTTGTGACGGAGCTGAGTCTTTGGGAGAAGGACTCAGGCAGGATATAGAAGCTGCGACGGAATTTATCAGGGAGATAAAGCGAGAACTTCCGGGAATCATCCTTGAAAACTGTGCATCGGGCGGGCATCGCCTGGAGCCGCTTATGATGAGTCTCACAACTATGGCATCGTTTTCGGATGCACATGAATGTCCGGAAATTCCTGTCATAGCTGCAGCGCTTCACAGGGTGATACATCCGGTTCAGAGCCAGATATGGGCAGTCATTAGAAAATCAGATACAGCCGAAAGAATAGTTTATTCAATTTCCGCAGCAATGCTTGGAAGACTTTGCGTATCCGGAGATGTTACAGAACTTTCTGAGGATCAGTGGGGGATCCTTCAAAGAGGACTTGATTTTTATAAAAAGGCAGCAGCTGTGATCAGGGATGGAAAGTCAAGAATAGAGGGACCGGAGATCAATTCTTTCCGTTATCCAAAGGGCTGGCAGGCAGTGGTAAGAAGCAGTGGGGATTCTGCACTGATAGTCCTTCATACATTTGCTGAGGACGTGCCTGAGGAAGTAGAAATAACTCTGGAAGATCCGGAAATTAAAAAATCAGTGAGAGAAATATATGAGAGTCATGATCATGAGATAGAAATTAAAGATGACAGAATGATTATCAGAGGACTTAAAAACAGCTGGGAGGGAATGGCAATTCTGATAGGCTGAGGGGGATACTTGTAAATCTGTAAGGGGACATCGCAAATATTTTTGGATGGTCTTTAGGAGGAGAAGGAATGAAGAGAAGAAGAGTTTCAAAAAAGATTCTGACGCTGATCACTGCTGTGTCTCTTATCATGCAGCCAACCGCAGCAACAACTGTATTTGCAGCAGCCGATAATGAGGCCGGTGACAGTGTAAGTGGGGGAAGTGTTTCGGCTGATGATAAAACTGTCAGTAGTGATGATGCAGACAATGAGGCTACATATTCTGAAAATGCGGCAGAGGATGATTCGTTAAAAGCATTTTATGAGTTTGATTTTGAAGATGATTCTGTTTCGGAAAATATTGTATATAATGCAGATGGATTGGAGGGAACAGGCGAAGCAGTTCTCGGAGGAAAAAAGTCAGTCGTTCAGTATGATGATGAGAGAGGATCGAATGTATTATATCTTCCGGGAGGATCGACAAGTTCAGGATATCTGACACTTCCGGATGATATGTTTGAATCCGGAATGGATGGCTTTACATTGAGTTTCTGGGTAAAGGCTGCGGCCGACGGAAGTTCTTCAACACATTATCAGAGGATATTTGAATCATCATCATCTGAGCTTGGACAATATTATCAGGGTACAACAGGTAACTGGACGGATCCTGAATTTACATTTGTAGTCGGAGGCGGAGATGAAGCCGATACAAGATATGATGCCTGCATAAATACATCAGATAATACTAAAGGACGTCTGGAGTGGGGACGAGTGCTCGGAAGCGGCGACTGGGATTATCTTACAGTTAGTGTTACGCCGGAATCTTATGACGTATATATTAATGGTGCAGTGGTTTCGGTGACAGATCTCGCAGGAAACGAAGCGACCGTTCTTAAAGGATTTTTTGATGAGATCGGAGATTTTACACATAATGCCCTTGGACAGTCAGTTTATACATCAGATGCTAATGCAAAGGCATATTATGATGATTTTCGTTTCTATAGAAGAGCGCTGACTGCAGAAGAAGCGATTTCTATTTATACTGATGAGTATCAAGGAGAAGCAGAGGAAACTATTGACTATGGCGATAGTGTTGCATTGGAGTTTGATACAACAGATTCACTTGGAGATATTTTTCATGGTTCTACCGGTTTCTTATACGGTATTAGTGAAGTAGGAGTCCCTTCATGGGATCTTCTGTCTGCTCTTAAACCGGGAATTCTTGTTCAGAAGGCAGCTGACGGAATGCAGCATCCATCAGGAGACGGATATCGACTTACAGATTATCTTAAGTCTGCAGGAGTTAAAAATATAGAAATATATCTGCAGGATTATTATCTGGAGTGGCCTTACGATTATAATGGGATAGATGATTATCAGGAAAAAGTAGAATCTATTGTCAGCAAGATGGTTGAAGGCAAATCTGAAGAAGAAAAAGCTGCCTACAGTTATGTTCTCTTTAATGAGCCGGATAATATATGGTACGGAAACAGCGGAACGAAGCTTACAAGTCTTTGTGAAGACTGGAAGACCATATACGATACAGTAAAGGAAATTGATCCGAATGCAAAGACAGCAGGTCCTAACTTTGCATCATTCAGTTCATCTGCCTATGAGACATTTTTTGAATATTGTGCTGAAAATGACTGCCTTCCTGAGATCATAACATGGCATGATCTGGCCAAAGGAAAGCTCACTGCCTTTGAAACAGAGCTTTCTTCAGTAAAGAGCATGATAGAGGAATATTATGACGGCTCGGGAATAGATCCGATGATATTTGTCAATGAAACAGTAAATTTTGAAGATATAGGAGTCCCCGGAACCCTCGTAAACTGGCTTTCAATATATGAGGAAAATGATACTTATGCATCTCTGCCGTACTGGGGACTTGCAAATTCACTCAATGAACTTGCGGCAGAAGAAAATAAACCAAACAGTGCATGGTGGGTTTACCGCTGGTACGCTCTGATGCAGGGGTATAAAGCATCCCTTACGACTTATAATGTTAATAACCCGTCATCTGCAAAAAAGGGAGACAGATTATACGGTCTTTGCAGTGTAGATGAGGATAATGAAACTGTTATGACTCTTTTCGGAGGTCATGAGGGAGAGCAGAATATCAGTCTGAAAAACATAGGAGATATAGATGAATTTGCAGATACAGATGCAGTTCATTTAAAAATTTACAGAAGCCGCTACTCGGGACATCAGGGATTTTCAATACCGGATGTAATTGTTGATGAGGACAGGGATCTTTCAGGTTCTGACTCTCTTATGATCACAATTTCAGATGCAGATCTGATGGATGCATATTTTGCGGTTATCACACCTTCAGATGGAAACGGGATCAATGGAGAAACAGCAAACTGGCTTGAGACCTATGAGGCGGAAGATGCTGAACTTTTAGGAACAGCAGCGGCTTATACAAGAACCGGCGGCAGTGATCTTGCAAGATCAGGACGTGCTGATGTGGCAGGAATTTATTCGGAATCTGACGGTGTAAGATTTAGTGTGGATGTTCCATCAGACGGAGTTTATACTGCGAGAATATATTATTCATCTGCAGCTCCGTATGTAAATGCTACAAGTCTGGAAATTGATGCTGACGGACAGAACAGGGCAATAGGTCAGGTTGTTGAACATAGGCTGGAAGTAGATGATGATGAATCTACAGAACAGATTCTTACGTATGCTTCAACTGTTAAGAGCGGATACTATAATTATGCAGAAGCAGAGCTTGAACTTACAGAGGGAGAGCATGAAATAGAAATTACACATTATGGAGCAAGTCAGAAGGATATAACTGCCAGCATACGACTGGCAGCGTCAATTGACAAGCTGGACCTTTATTATGAAGGTTCGGAAAAAGAAAACGCAAAGGCTGATATTCCTTTTGAAGAAAATTCCAATGAAGATTATCATACGGAACATTCATTGAGTGGTTACATTGGAAATGGCTACAGTAAAGGAGCTGGAAGTGTAGAACTTCTGGCAGCGGTTCCGGAAGACGGACTTTATGACACAGAACTTATATATGCATTGTCGGGAAATGCGGCAGTATCAATCTCAAAAAAATCATTTGATTATGGTGAGGATGCAACGGCAGAGGCTGAACTCGCTGTTAATGATATTGAATTATCTGAAATTACACTTGATTCAACAGATGGCAATTTTGAAACAGCGGGATTTGGAAAAATATATTTAAAAGCAGGTGTAAATATGCTCACAATTAACAGTGACAGTGAGATATGCCTTGATGAACTTAGTTTTGTTAAAGATGAATCCGCAACAGAGGGTGCTTCAATTACATTAGAAGCAGAGATGGGAACAACAGGAGGAAATGCAGAAGTAATAACTAATGATTATGCTTCAGGATCACGTATGGTAGACGGAATCGGCGGAGGGGATGACGAAAGCATCCTGACTATGGAAATTGAAGCGCCTGAGGAGGGAACTTATGCATTGTCTATGTTCTACGCAAATGATGAACCTGCACCTGTAATGCTTACATCTTCGGGAGAAGAATATGTTCATCCGTATAATACAGATCTTGTTGAGAGGTATGCACAGATAAGTGTAAATGATTCTGAGGCGGAAACTGTATATTTCAGAAATACTTTTTGTTGGGACGTGATACGTAACCAGTTCCTCGACGTTAAATTGAATGCAGGAAAAAATAAGATCGTATTTTCTAATGATAATTCATATAAGTTCAGTGAAATTCAGGATGATTATGCGCCACGTTTTGATAAGTTTATGATCACACCTTTATATCTTGATGCGGACTATGAAGTATCTATTGACAGAACGGCGCTTTATAAGGCAATAGTTAAAGCATCTGCTTATTATGAACTGAACTATACAAAGGGGTCTTTTGCTGAACTTCAAAAAGCGATAGAAGAAGCTGAAGATATTTATGAAGAAGGTATAACTGATGAGGAGACGATCTCTTCTATGATAGACAGTCTGGGTGATGCGGAAAATGCACTTGTAAGTCTTGTATCTATCCGAAAGACTGTAAGTTCGGTCACTGCCTATAGTGAAGCAGATTATACAGTGAACAGTTGGAAAAAGCTGATCAAAACCGTTGAAACAGCTGAAGAGCTGATTGAAGAAGAAAATGTTACAGCAGAAGAATTAAAGACGACAGAAGAGGCAATTAAAGACGCGATAGCAGCACTTCAGGATAAATACCCGCTGATCGATAATTCAAGCGGAACAATAACATCAGATGCGAATGAAGCGAGCCATCCGGAGTATGCATGGAATGGCGATTCTTCGACTTATCCGGATCTGGTTGACGACAATGGGGCATGGAATTCTTCATCGGCATGGACGCAGATAGCTTTTCCTGAAGCGGTAACTATAAGTAAGATAAGATTTGCAAACAGGAGCGGTTATCTTGACAGACTTATAGGAGGTGAATTCTACGGTTCAAACAATGGTGAAGATTATGACCTTTTATATACAGTAGAGGAAGTAACTGAAGGTTATAATACTATCTTTTTTGATGAGCCTGTAAGATACAGTTATATACGCTATAATTCGCCTGCGGGCTGCTATCTGAATATTGCTGATATACGTCTCTACGGACTGGCGATAGAGGATGACATGGAAACTGTATCTGAGGACGAAACAGAAAAAACACCGGAAACTGTATCTGAGGATGAAGCAGAAAAAACACCGGAAACTGTATCCGAGGATGAAGCAGAAAAAACACCGGAAACTGTATCTGAGGATGAAGCAGAAAAAACACCGGAAACTGTATCTGAGGATGAAGCAGAAAAAACACCGGAAACTGTATCTGAGGATGAAGCAGAAAAAACACCGGAAACTGTATCCGAGGATGAAGCAGAAAAAACACCGGAAACTGTATCCGAGGATGAAACAGAAAAGAACTCGGAAACTGTATCTGAAGATAATACACCGAAGGCACCTGAAAACAATCTGATAACAGATGATACTGAAAATGCACTGCTTACAGTAGGAAATATTTATAAGATAAAGATGAGTTTTAATGTAAAGAAATATTTACTCGACCGCAGTGAGAAGAAAATAATAAAAGTAACAAAGAAAGGAAAGGTGAAAGTAAAAAAGAGCGGAACCGTTACTTTGGAAATATTGGGAAAGAACGGAGAATCAAAGACGATAACCATCTACGCCGAAAAACCCAAAGCGGTAAAAAAGATAGCAGCAGTTGGTGAGGTTTTTGATGCAGCAGAACTTGTAAGCGGTGTAACTTATTTAACTCCTGTATCTTATAAGTCTGGCAATAACAGTGTAGCAGTTGTTGACAAAAACGGAAGAGTCACTGCTATGAAAAAAGGGACTGTCCGGATCATAATATCCTTTGGAAACAAAAAAGCAACTGTTAAGGCAAAACTAAAGGTAAAGAGTTGATATTAAATTGAATTTCCGGTTGACAAGTAAAATTATCATTGTTATAATACGCTCGTTCATCGGAGGGTGAGTTATTCAATTTGAAATAACAAGCTGGATAAGATGTCTGGTTGAGATGCCGGATTCTTATCCGGCTTTTTTGATCTCAAAGAAAAAACTGCCTTTTGAGATGAGTCTGGATAAGATAAAATGGCGCGGCAGAAAAGGTATGTGTATTTATAATGCTCGTTGCAGTAGCTCCAAAATATCAGGGACAGGGGATAGGAGCGAAGCTTCTGGAAAGGTGTTTGTCCGATATGAAAGAAAAGGGGATAGCTGCTGTAAATCTGATAACTTCAAATGATAAAAAACTCAGTGGTTTTTATGAGAAACATGGATTTAAAAGAGAAAATGAAGTAATATTGATGGGACTTGAAATTTAAGATTTTTGAAAAGAGGAGCTTTCATGACAGATATTACGGCAATAAAAAAACGCATAGAAGCTGATAACATAAACAGAAAAAAAGAAAAGCAAATAATATTCAATATAGAAAAAAGCACTCCTTTTTTGGAAATAGAAGGAATGAAGCTCAAAGGTATAAAACATGGATTCAGTAGCAGGCTTGGTGGTGTAAGCAGTGGGATTTATGAAAGTATGAACTTAGGCTTAAGGCTTGATGATGAGAGGGATAAGGTAATTGAAAATTACAGACGTCTTTCGGACGCTATAGGAATTGACTATAGAGAAATCTCCTGTCCTGACCAGCAGCATCATGCAAATGTTTTAGAGGTTACTGAGAAGGATGCTGGAAATGGAATAATTACAGAGCTCACCCATTTCGATGCGGATGCCCAGATCACAGATAAAAAGGGCGTTGCTCTTGTGGTTTATTCGGCAGACTGTGTTCCGATATTATTTGCAGATCCGGTAAAAAAAGTCATTGCCTCGGCTCATGCCGGATGGCGTGGAACTGTTGCAGGGATCGCAGCGAAGACGGTAGAGAAAATGCAGGAACGATATGGATCTGATCCGGCGGATATACGCGCATGTATCGGACCATCAATAGGACCTTCAAATTATGAGGTTGATGATACAGTTATAAAAGCTTTGGAGGAATGCAGATATATTGATATGTCAAATGAGAATATTTCAAAAACTGCAATAGAAGATTCATCAAACGATGATTTTGCCATGACAGTAAAGGGAAGAAGAGATTCTTCTGAAAAAGATCTTTACAGGCTTTATTACACTGTAAAAACAAAAAACAGATATATGCTTGACCTCTGGAGTATAAATGAACTGATATTATACAATGCGGGAGTTAGCAGAGAGCACATATATAATACAAGGCTCTGCACCATGGATAATCATGATATCTTCTTTTCGCACAGATACACGGGTGGAAAAAGAGGCTTGAATGCCGGGATCATAGCATTGGCTTAAGAATAAAGGATCATTTATTTTCCTATTACATTTCCGATCGCTGTAAGGACTCTGTCGGCCTGGAAGGGCTTTATGATAAAATCCTTGGCGCCATATTCGATAGCTTCTACAATCATCCAGCGCTGACCTATTGCAGAACATATGACACAGTTGGCATCCGGATCCTGTGAGATGATCTTTCTCAGCGCCTGGATGCCATCGAGTTCAGGCATGGTAACATCGAGGAGAACAAGATCAGGGTGAAGTTCGCTGTATTTCTCAACGGCCTGAAGACCGTTAGCTGCTTCACCTGCTATTGCATAACCGGCATTTTCGAGAACTTTTTTCAATATGGTACGCATAAATGTTGAATCATCCGCAATTAAAATTCTTTTTGCCATCCCAATACCCCTCTGTTAAAGCGGCTTCAGAGCACCGCATATATATTCAAGAATACTCCTAATTTGAGTTTTCGTCAAACAGATTAGCAGGTTGACTAAGGGAATTATTTTTTGTATTCTTTTATTAGCGATAGCTAACAAAGCTGTCAAAACAACCAAGGAGGGTTTAATATGAGTAAAAGTGTTATTATTCTTGCAAGTGTAGGAACAAATATTCTCCGTGCAAAAAAAGCAAGTTATGACATGATACGTAAGGATCTTGAACAGTATTCCGGACTTGACCTGCTTCATGTTTTCACGGATGATACCACGGCAAAAGCGGTATCTACCAGCCGCCATCCTGTTTATACGGTCGAGAATGCTGTTGAGACTGCCATAAGGAATGGTGCTGACAGGATACTTGTGATACCTGTATTTATGACAAAGGGTGAGTTATACAATGAACTTAAGAGCAGACTTGATTTTTACAGTGATACGATAGAAATAAAAATTGCTGATTCCGTGCTTCATGATGAGAAGTCCTGTGCGGAATGTGCCGATGTCCTCATAAAGATTTTTGAATTCCAGACATATGCGCCTGAGAAGGTGTATCTGCTCGTAGATCATGGCAACCCGTATTATAAGGGAGCTGCAATGTCACATCTTCAGAAGAGCCTTGAGGATAAGTCCATTGATAACGTAAAGGTTATACAGCTCAAGGAAAAAGACAGCTTTGGACAGGCTGTAGCATGGCTTAAGCAGAAGAAAGCTGACGAGACAAACGCCCAGGTTGTTATTGTTCCACTTATCGTTGCATGGGGCGATTACATGGCTGACGAGCTTTACAACTCAGATGATTCCTTTATGTGGAAGCTCCGTGAGGCAGGATATCGTTCAGTATTTACAGGCAAAGGTCTGGGTGAATATGAGGAATTCCGTGCTGTATACAGGGCACGTCTTGATGCTATAAAGGGCTGAGGATATTTAGTCTTAGGGAATACAAGTAGTTAAAAGACCTGGCGCAGTTGCTTATGTGTCAGGTTTTTTTATTTCGCAGGGAACTTATCAGCTTTATTGGATAAAATCTGTTTATGAAAAGGAAATTTTGTGAAAATTTCATGAAAAATTTGATTGTATAATTAAAAAAACAATAAAAGGTAGAACCAGATTGCTGATTTATGGTACTATCTTGTAGATGCATTTGAGATCAGGGAATCAAATGCGGTTTAATGATTCACTAATAATAAAAAAGAGAGGAAAAACAATGAGAAGAAAGAAAGCTTTATCATTACTGCTTGCTTTTGCAATGGTTTTCACAACTAATATTGCAGCATTTGCAGATGATGTAGTAACAACAGAGTCTACAGTTGAGGTAGAGTCAACACAGTCACCCAATGCACTTCAGTCAATGAATGACCTTACAGATCAGGTTTCATACAACCGTACTGTAAGCGGCGGATACGTTGAGTACAAGGCCGGTGTTTACTATGAGAACACAAAGCCTACTCCTGATGATCTTGACATCTATCTTCACCTCGATAACAGCAGTTCCCAGTATAATGGCTGCTATGTTCCGGTTAAGACTATAAAGATAACAAGCTCAAATAAGAAGAAGGCAGGACAGATCACTTTCAAGGTTAGAAGCATCAAGGGTGCATCTTACATTGTAAGTTCTAATAATTTTTATGGATGGCGTGATGCAGCTTCCAAGGAAAAGGTAGAGGAAGAGAATGTTTATGTAGGTGATAGAGAAGATGTTACATCTGCAGGTCTTTCCAAGAAGCAGGCTAAGGCAGCATATAAAGAGCTTAAGTCATACCTTAAGAGTGTCAAAGGCACAGAGATGACAACGACCATAGTTCCAAGAACTATTTTCACAGCCATCGATAAGAGCCTTCTTCCTAAGAAGAACAAGAAGATCTCCTATGAGTGCTATGAGGATGGTTCGGTTAACGCATCAATGTCAAATGATGTAAAGACTGCTGAAGGTCTTAAGCATACCATAGCTGTTCAGCTTTCTGGCAGCAAGGTAAAGGCATACTACATCACAGCTACTGACGTAAATGAGTCTATCCGTCTTCAGAATGGTACTACCATCAAGGCAGCACCTGCTGAAAAGAATACGTTCTATGATGGATATGTAGGAAAGTACAAGATCGGTTATACACAGATTAAGAACAAGTATGTAGATTACAATTCTTCAACAGGTGTTATCACTATCAATGATGACAACTATGCAGTATCTGCAAACCTTGTTGTAAGCAAGACAAAGTAATTTAACATGATGTCAGGGTCAAAAGTCATTATCCACGGCAGTCTTGACTGTCGGTGGATGAATGGCTTTATGACCCGCCCCAATATGAGTGTGAAGTGGGGCGTAGCACCACGAGAACACGAATATTGGGAGATTGTGGGAGCACGAAGTGCGGAGCGATCCATGACATCATTTTTGATCTTAACATCAATAAAAAATCCCGGACTTTTAAGTCCGGGATTTTTTTTATAAGTCAGATGCTGAAGTCTATGGAACGCCCGAGCATTTTTTCACTTTCTGACTCAACGCTGTCGGTCCGTTTCTGGATGGAGAATTCGCTGATCTTTTTCAGCAGTCCCTCAAGGCTGTTGGAAGTAAGAACTTCAACATCACCTTTTTCCAATGCTGCCTTACGCTTTTCTTCACGGTCAGCTTTTTCAGATCTTTTCTCAGCGATTTTTTCGTCTGCTTCTGCTTTTTCTTTACGTTTTTCACGGATCTCGCTCATTTTTTCAGAAGCTGATTCATTTGCCTTATTCATAACTGCAAAGAAGCTCGTATTGCCATCTTTATCGGCGGTGATACCATAGGAGAGAATGTCTGAATTACTTTCTGCTGCCTTGCCCAAGGTTGAGGAAGCCTGCCTTGCCATTTCAATGATGCCTTCATATTTATTACGGAGACCTTCGTCATTTGCCATGGCTTCGACTTCATCTTCACCAATAACCACTACCATTTTGTTGGCATTTCCGAAACTTGCCAGATTTGCCTTTGCTTCTTCTTTTTTGTCAGCGCTTACGATGACGAAGTCCATGTCTGAATATTTCTGACGGAGTTCTTTGTAGTAATCTTTAGCCTTGTCACTTAGATTTACGTCACCGAAGGTGGTACCATATTCTTCCGTAGTTTTCTGAACAGTTTTCTGACTGTTTTTCTTTGTTTTCACTGTGCCGTCCAGAGCATTGTTGCTCATCATACTGTTTAATGCATCAGATATAGAACTCATAATTAAACCTCCTTGTTTGAAATGCATGACATCCTTGTTCATATGGCGATATGCCTTCATTATCTTATCGGCAGATCATAATAAAAAATCAAGACTTGTTTTATAAAAAATTAAAAATATTAGAGCTGATTGTATATTATTAAAAACCATAAAGCCATTATTCATAAGTTATAATTAATCTATATCATATTTTGAATACAGGAGGTAATTTTCATGAGGGTTCTTTTTGATAATGCTGATGTTAGAGAGGTTGCCAGTGCAGAGGTTAAGCCTATGGATCTGGGTGGGGGCAAGATAGTCGGGACACAGATCAATTTTATCCTGTATCCGACAGGTGACCATATGACTGTAATTTATAAAGACAGTATCTCGATCGAAGAGTCAGGTCAGAGGGCACTTGATTTCATAAAGACTCTTTATGAGAAAGGATATGCAGACCTTTCTAACGAGCCTATAGAGAAACTTTGAGGTACTATTCAGTTAACAGCCGGCACATTGCTGCCGGCTCAGTAAGGACATAAAGTGGGAATACTTTGAATGCTGATCATAAGTGCGAGTGGGAGATTTTGTTATGGCGAATAATGAAGCGAAAGAGGAATTAAAAGAGGAAATTACAGAAAGAAAGCTTAAAAAAAGCATAAGCACCTTACTGCTTTCTATCCTTTTACCGGTAACTATTGTTGGGATAGTGGTCATAATACTGGTCATTACGGGGCAGGCAGAAAAAACGATACGGTCGCTTTCGTTTTCTGACCTGAAGGCGGAAACTGCAGTGAACGCAGAAAGCCTGTCAATGGTGTATGAGGATATAGAATCCAAGTACGATAAATACATTGAGATCCTGGAGTCAACTGATTTTGAATCAGAGGAGAAGCTTTTTGAATTTCTTGAGGCTACTGTGTATTATGAGGATGAGGCAGACTTTCTGATAACAGTAGGATTTGAGGATGATTCCTATGTCCTTTCAAATCACCAGAGGCTTGATGAGAGCTGGAAGCCGAGTGAGAGACCATGGTACAAGCAGGCATGGGAAATAGAAGGATACTCCAATACGGAACCTTATATAGATTCGACTACCGGCAATCTTGGGATTTCAATAGTTAAGAAATTCACCCTGAAATCCGGGAAAAAGGGAGCTATATGTATCGATGCCTACCTTGATAACATGCATGATCAGGTGGCAGCCCTGACCCCGATGGGAAGCGGTAAATCCGCATTACTTGATTTTGAGCATCAGTATATAGTATCGTTCTTTGATGAGGAATTTGAAGGCAAGGCATTTTCGGAAGTGGATGATGAATTTGTAACAGGCGCTGTAGAATATATGAACCAGAATTCTAACGATGTTGCAAAGATCAATACGATCAATGGAAAAACCTATATTTATGCAGTTGATGTACCCGGAACGAGCTGGACTCTGATATCGACAGTTCCTGAGAGTGCTACATTAAAAGAACTCAGGCATTTCCAGATGATATCATATATCCTGATGATAATAATCGTAATAGTCATAGCTCTTATTATTCTTTATACCGTAAGGAATTATGTAGCGCAGCCGGTAAAGGCACTTGCAAGGAAGATCGAGATGGTTTCTGCAGGAGACTTTACTGCTGAGTTTAAGCCCGGAAAGGGTGATGAGATCGGACTTATCAGGGATGAACTAAGGGAATATACTGAAAAGATGAGGACTTCTTTGCGAGAGATACAGTCCACAGCTGAAGAACTTAAAAAAGAAGCGGAACACAGTAAAGATGCAGCAAAGAGCATGACTGAGCAGACTGGTGAGCAGTCCAACTCCATGCAGCAGATCCAGGAAGCCATGGAGGGCATGACAAATGCTGTAAGCGAGCTTGCAGGTAATGCTACAGAGCTTGCCGGTGCGGTCAATGAGCTTACAGAAAAAGGAAATGAAGCTAATGACACTGTTATCAGACTTGTAGAGCAGGCCGAGACAGGACAGAAGGATATGTCTTCTGTTCAGGATAACATGGATCATATCTGTGATTCCATGGATGAAATGAATAAGGTTGTTATCGGTGTAGGAGAATCTGCTGAAAAGATCACCGGAATCGTTGAAATGATCGATTCCATAGCAATGCAGACGAACCTTCTGTCGCTCAATGCTTCAATAGAGGCGGCAAGAGCAGGAGAAGCAGGAAAGGGATTTGCTGTAGTTGCTGGTGAAATAGCAAAACTTGCACAGGACAGCTCTGAATCAGCCGGAAAGATCGCAGAGATCATTCACGATATTACAGAGCAGATAAGAGTTCTTTCGGAGAAATCACAGGCAAATGTTAATGCGATCTCCTCCAGCGCAGAAGCGGTCACAACTGCAGGAGATACTTTTGAAAGAATTTACAAAGAACTCAATGATACAAGCTCGACCATGCAGAATATGATCAAGATGATGGGCGGAGTTGACGGAATAGCATCTTCGGTAGCTGCTATTTCAGAGGAACAGTCAGCAAGTTCGGAAGAAGTTACTGCCACTGTTGAAAATCTTGCAACCAGTGCACAGAGAGTTGCAGAAGAGAGCAAGGGTGTTGATGAAAGCGCAAATATTGTAGCTGAATCTGCTGTATCTATTGGTGAAGAACTCGGAAAATTCAAGATCGACTGATCATTGTAATTTACAGGAACCTGCATTTATTGTGGGTTCCTTTTTTAATAAAAATTTATACCTATCTTTTGTTGAATCGTATAAATTAATAAATTAAGATATTAACTTTTAAGTCGCAGGATTATTTTTGATCATAAGGAGGTTCAGAATATGAAGGAAATTAATGATTCCAAGCTTGATAGTGTAGTAGGTGGCGGTAATGGCGGTGGAATTTTCAACGCCAAGGATATAGTAGGTCATAAAGAAGGAAAGGAATGGGAAGTTTTAGATAAAAAGGGGGAAGTAATAGCACGCTGCTCCAGCAGAGATGAAGCTATTTATGAGGCTGGCAAAAAGGATGTCGGATTCAAGGAAATAGGCTGGGACGAAGTCTGCAGGATGCGTGGATAAAATATAAAAATCTTAAATGGAGAAGTCCTGTGAAGGGCTTCTCTTTTTCTGTTTTCGCAAAAAAACAAAAAGAATAATAAATTTTATAAATTTTTTTTGTGTTATAACTGATATTTCTACTGAGGGATTTTAATATTTACATATCGGACTTGCTCAAAAGTCCTGAAAGATAATGAGGGGATAAAGAATGACAGTAGAGGAATTTTATAATAATACAGGCGGAGACTATGAAGAGATCATAAAGCGGCTTAAGGCTCCTGAGAAGGTTGTCCGTTTTGTAAACATGTTTATGAAGGATGGAAATTACAATGACCTTAAAGCTGCCATAGAGGAAAAAAATGCTGAGGCGGCTTTTAAGGCTGCACATAACCTAAAAGGAGTATCGGCAAATCTGTCATTTAAGAAACTTACAGCTGCTGCATCCGATATCACAGAAGCTTTGAGAAACGGGGAACTCGAAAAAGCAATAGAGATAATGCCCAGAGTTTCGGAATGTTATGAGCTTATAGCTGCCCTGGTCGGGGAACTGTGAGGAAGGGGGAGAGGATTTGAACAGTTTTGCCATGGTTACAGAGGTTTTTGACAAGACCTCTGAGATAATCTGTTTTTTTGATTCCGAAGGTCTGATAAGATATATGAACCAGAGCGGAAAGAATGAATTAAAAGCAGAAGTGATGGAAACAAACATAAGGGAGATCCTGCCTAATTTTTTCCCTCAGGACACAGATATATTTTCTTTTATATCTTCGCAGACATCGGAAGAGATAAAAGCTGATGCTTACAGAAAGAACCATAGCTGCTTTCCTGTAAAAATGAAGGTTTTTATCGCAGACAATATCTCAGGAAAAGAGATGGGAATCTGCATAATAACGGATATACGGGATTATGACCTTCAGGAAAAACAGAAAAAAAAGATGGAAGAGGAAATGAAAGAAGTCCTTAAGGCACAGGATACTTTCGTTGCGAACCTTACCCATGAGCTCAGAACGCCGGTCAATGGGATAAAGGGACATATAAATAACCTAAAAGCGGATGAAGAGGACGCAGGAAAAAGAAGGACTATGAACATAGTCCTGAACTGCTGCGAAAACATGGAAAAGATCATTGATAATCTTCTGGATTATGCAAAGATTGAAAATGACAAGATGGAAATACAGGAAGAGAAGTTTTCGCTGTATAAGCTTATCGATGACTGTATAAATACTTCCATATCCGTTGCGAATGAAAAGGGACTTAATCTTACAAGTCATATAGCAGATAACGTGCCCAATGAGGTGACAGGTGATGAATTCCGGCTGAGTCAGGTAATTAACAATCTTATCAATAATGCGCTCAAATTCACGTCTATGGGGCACGTGGCGCTGGAAGTCTACAAAACAAAACAATCAGGGAAAACAGCTGAACTTACTTTTTTTGTTATGGATACAGGCATAGGTATGTCTGAAGAAGATAAGGACAAGCTTTTTAAAAGTTTCACACAGGCTGATGGCTCGATAACCAGAAAATATGGCGGGACCGGGCTGGGTCTTTATGTGTGTAAACAGATCGTCGAGCTGATGGGAGGCCATATAGAGGTTGACAGTGAAAAGGGCAAGGGATCGACATTCATATTCACGGTAAACCTGGGCTGTGAGAATGAAGATGGAGCCGATGGTGAGGAACTCACTATAGAAGACCTTAAAAGCTCTCTGATATTTGACAGGGAGCACGAGGATAAGGAGGAAATGCTGGAGTATGGAAATCCCAGAAATCTCGGCATCAATTAAAGACATTGCTAACAAGACAAATAAAAATGCTGATAATTCCCGCAAAATGGAAAACATGGTCACAACAATGCTTGATGACGCAAAGATGGGTAAGGCAGCGGTTGACAGTGTAAACGGCTCAATGAATAATATAAGCGAATCCTCACACAATATCAGCAAAGTAGTTAAAAACATTGATGATATCGCATTCCAGACAAATATACTTGCCCTTAATGCAACAGTTGAGGCAGCAAGGGCAGGAGTACACGGACGCGGATTTGCCGTTGTTGCTGAAGAAGTCAAGAATCTTTCGACACTTTCCTCAAAGGCTGCCCATGAAACAGCTGAACTTGTACAGCATGCGATAGATATGGCTGAGGACGGAACAAAACAGGTTGAAACAATGACTGAGGCTATCAGCAAGATTTCAGAGGCTATCGAGACTATAGCAAATGTTGTTTCCGAGGTTGCTTCTTCATCAGATGAGCAGGCAACGGCAATTGCACAGATAAATCAGGCAATAGGACAGATTTCACAGGTTGTACAGACGGATTCCGCAACAAGTGAAGAGTGTGCGGCAGCCGCTGAAACACTTTCTAACCATGCGCAGAATCTCCGTGATGTAATATCAGGCTTCAAGCTTAAAAATGCCGCATCCGGTTTTGGCGGAAATTCATTCGGATCATCAGGCGGATTCTCATCACCTTCAATGGCTATGGGTATAGGCTCACAGGATAATACAAATTTTGATAACGAGAGCATAATTTCTCTTGAAGGAAATCTTGGCAAATATTAAGGGAACTGTTCAGCAGCGCGAAGCACTTGCTGCTGAGCGACTGCACGGTAACCAAAAGCAGCATGTGCCGCTCCCCGGACTTTTCATGCCGATAGGCCTCGGGGGCGGCGTAACTGTTCAGGGTACCTGAACAGTTATTTTTTTCTTTTCTTTTTCTCTTATTTGCATTACAATAAACTGTAAATGCTGTTTTTTGAAAGGATTTTTTTAACGAATGTGGATTGCAGATAAGTGGAAAGATTATGAGGTTATTGATACATCTGACGGTGAAAAGCTGGAAAGATGGGGAAAATATACACTTATAAGACCTGATCCCCAGGTAATATGGAATACTGAAAAAAAGGCTCAGGGCTGGAGCAAATGCTCGGCACATTATCACAGAAGCTCAAAGGGCGGAGGAAACTGGGAATTTTTTGATCTTCCGGAAGAATGGACGATAGGATACAGCAGGCTTAAATTCAACTTAAAACCTTTTTCGTTTAAGCATACGGGACTTTTTCCTGAACAGGCGGTAAACTGGGAATGGATGAAGGAAAAGATCAGAAATTCCGGAAGGAAGATAAGGGTTCTGAATTTATTTGCATATACGGGAGGGGCAACCTTATCCTGCGCGGAAGCAGGAGCACATGTAACACATGTGGATGCCTCAAAGGGCATGGTAGGATGGGCAAAAGAAAATGCTGCCCTTTCAGGACTTGACAGCTCCTCTTTCAGATGGCTCGTAGATGATTGTGGTAAATTTGTCGAGAGGGAAATACGCCGCGGAAATAAATATGATGCGATAATCATGGATCCGCCTTCATATGGTAGGGGACCAAAGGGAGAAATATGGAAGATAGAGGAGTCTATTTATCCTTTCCTTGAGCTTACATCTAAAATATTATCGGATCATCCGCTTTTTGTTCTTTTGAATTCATATACAACAGGACTTCAGCCGGCAGTTCTTACATATATGCTGTCAACAGTTTTTTCAAAAAAATTTGGTGGTCATGTGGAATCAGACGAAATAGGACTCAGGGTAAGAGAGTCAGGGCTGAATCTCCCATGTGGTGCAAGCGGAAGATGGCTTAATGATTAACTAAGCCCGATAAATGCGTCTTTCTGTAATTTAGGAAGGTAAAAAGATTTACTTTTTTCATAGTATACAGTATTATATTAATGGAAGGTTTTTCTGCTGAGCTGATCTTTTAGGCAGAAAATTAAGGAAGAGGATATTTTTATATAGGGGACAGAGGGATAAATGGAACTTTGGGAATATGAGCTTCGAAATGATATTTTTGAAGCTTACCTTACTAATAATCAGCAGCTTGCAAATTCATTGACGGCAGAGCTCGTTTCCAGAAAGGGAGTGGGATTCTTTTACCGCTACCGTTCACTTGATATGGCAGAAATCTCTGCCATACGTTTTGATCAGATATATCTTTGCAGGGCAATTCGATTTGCTAAGAGCGGAGAGGGAGACTGGGCGCTTTTCAAAAGTTATGTGGCATGTTTTACAGACAGACGTTTTTCATTAAGTATGTGGAGCGATTATGCCAATGAGGCAAGGGGCATCTGCCTCGAATATTCTGCAGATGATATTGCGAGATTTGCTACAGATAACGGACTGCTTTTTTCACCGGTACGATATTCCGATATCCCGCCTGTAAATACTTCGAGTCAGTATCAGAATGTAATGTCTATGATGTCAAAACCGAGGATCGAATCGGATGAATATGAATGGCGTTTGTGGAAAGTAGATCTTCGTTCTAATGATATTGGAAAGCTTATGTCATCGATCAAACCGAGAAAAATCTATGTCGGAAGAAATATGGACAGAGATTCAGGTCTCTATGATGAATTGGAAGAAGTAGCTGAAGAAAAAGAAATAGAACTTATATAAAAAACCACGGCATAGTGACATGCCGTGGCTTTACTTTTTGCCGCCAAGGATCAGA
This sequence comes from Lachnospiraceae bacterium C1.1, assembly GCA_030434875.1. Taxonomy (NCBI): domain Bacteria; kingdom Bacillati; phylum Bacillota; class Clostridia; order Lachnospirales; family Lachnospiraceae; species Lachnospiraceae bacterium C1.1. The sequence goes on from JAUISW010000001.1 coordinate 461,473, forward strand.
AAATAAGATCATCTTCCTCTATGACTGACATTTCCAGATAATCGAATTCAATTTCTTCTACAAAGGAATCCTGATTGAATCTGGTTCTGGAATTTCGTTTAAAATCACTTATGTTTCTATCCAGCCAGATCGGTACTGCGAGATCAAGTTCACGAGCAGCTTTATCAAGAGAGTTAAATACCTTATGTGTTCTTGTATCATCCTCAACAGCCTCTATTATGCAGTCGCGCAGCATTTTCCCTTTTTTATATTCCTTAAACCATATTTTCATTGATGAATGCCTTCTCCTTATGAGAATATATGAACAAAAGAGCTAATGGCTCTTGCTTTAGCCATTATATCGGTTTTGTTTTCAAGTATATATGATGAGATCTTGTTAAGTTCCTCCTGACTAAAGACATCGGAGGATGTTACTTTTCCGGAGGGTACAATGGCTTCGGCGTAGGCGCTGTCTGATCTGCGCTCAAAACGTACGCGGACAAATTTTTCGCCTTTGTCGTTGTGAAGAATTCCGGAATAAGTCATATTGATCTCTTTTATATCTTTATTGTCCATATTTATTCCTGCCTTGTTCTATTTGCGATTTATTTTAACATATATATCGGCTTAAGTCACCATGAGCTTAACAGAATCTTGACAGAAATATTACAAAATGTATAATTAATAGGGTTATATTTTTAATTATGAGCGCTGGTGTCGGAATTGGCAGACGAGCAGGATTTAGGTTCCTGTGTCTTAATGGCGTGTGGGTTCAAGTCCCATCCGGCGCACTAAATGAAGATTTTGAGAAAAAACCAATATTTATTTAGGAGATTATTTAATGAAGGTAGTAATTCTGGCGGGTGGACTTGGAACAAGGATTTCGGAAGAAAGTCATTTAAGACCTAAGCCGATGATAGAGATCGGAGGGCATCCGATTCTTTGGCATATCATGAAGGAATATTCCCATTTTGGTTATAATGAGTTTATCATCTGTCTTGGATATAAGCAGCATATGGTAAAGGAATTTTTTGCAGATTATTATCTTTATGCTTCTGATGTAACATTTGATCTTACAACAAATAATATGGAAGTTCATAATAATTCTTCTGAACCATGGAAAGTTACTCTCGTAGATACGGGTCTTCATACGATGACAGGCGGCCGTGTCAAGAGGGTAAAGGATTATATAGGTGATGAAACCTTTATGCTTACATATGGTGATGGTGTTGCTGATGTTGACATTAATGCTCTTGTGGATTTCCATAAAAAATCTGGCAAGATCGGTACGCTGACAGCAATTTCCATAGATCAGCGATTTGGTGTACTTGACGTACGTGAAGATAATCTTGTACATGAATTTGCTGAAAAGCAGGAAAAGGATTCAAGTGTTGTAAATGGTGGCTATATGGTATTTGAACCTGAGATATTTGATTATATTGAGGGAGATAAAACTGTCTTTGAGAAAGAGCCATTACAAAGACTTTCAGCAGAGGGACAGCTTTCGGCGTTTCTTCATAATGGATTCTGGAAGTGTATGGATACACAGCGTGAAAAGGAACAGCTTGAGAAACTTTGGGAAAGTGGACAGGCTCCCTGGAAAGTGTGGGCATAATGCTTGATTTTGATTTTTATAAGGATAAAAAAGTCTTAATTACCGGGCATACAGGATTTAAGGGCGCATGGCTTACGGCTATACTTTTATCTGCCGGAGCGAAGGTTACGGGATATTCGCTGGAAGCACCGACAGATCCTTCACTATTTGAACTTACCGGACTTGGGAGTAAGATCAGGTCAGTCATAGGAGATGTCAGGGATTATGATAAACTGAAGGCTGTTTTCGATGAGGAAAGACCACAGATAGTTTTTCATCTTGCGGCACAGCCTATTGTAAGGAAGTCGTATGATGAACCCAGGCTTACTTTTGATACGAATGTTATGGGAACGGTCAATGTTCTTGAATGCGTAAGACTTACGGATTCGGTTAAATCTTTCTTAAATGTCACCACTGATAAGGTTTATCTCAACAGAGATGATGATATAGCTTTTACAGAGGATATGATGCTGGACGGATATGATCCGTATTCTAATTCAAAATCATGTTCGGAACTTGTGACTCACAGTTATGTAAAATCTTTCTTTTCCGAAGCGTCATCGCCTGCTGTTTCAACGGCAAGAGCAGGAAATGTGATAGGGGGAGGAGACTTTGCCGAGGATCGTATAATTCCTGATTGTGTAAGAGCAGCTCTTTCAGGAAAAGAAATAATCATTAGAAATCCTAAGGCAACAAGACCTTTTCAACATGTTTTAGAGCCTCTTTGGGTATACCTTGAGATAGCTGAGAAGCAGATGAAGGACAGAATTTATGCAGGTTATTATAATGTCGGACCGGATATCACAGATACTAAAACAGCCGGCGAGCTTGCACAGATGTTTTGTGATGAATGGGGGGATTCCCTTCGCTGGGTTGATAAATCTGACGGTGGACCGCATGAGGCTGCTTTCCTAAAGCTTGACTGTTCAAAATTAAAGAAATCTTTTGGCTGGAAGAGCGTATGGCATATCGACCGTGCAGTTCAGGAAACTGTAAACTGGAGCAGGGCTTATGCTTCAGGGGAAGATGTCATGGCAGAAATGATGAGAGAAATCGCGGAATACAGAATTGATGCGGAAGATAATGAGTCAAGACTCAAAGGATAAAATATTTTTGCCATGATCAATGGCAATAAGATTTTGGCACTGGTTATTTTGAGCAGTGCCAAAAATTGTTTATAACTATTAAAGAACGGAGTAATATTGTATGTTTGAAAATATGAATGAGGAAGAGGCACGCAGAAAGATACTTGAAGAGGTCTCTGAGTATGCAAAGAAATATCACTGTCAGAAAAAAGATTATAAGGACGGAGACAGGATACCTTATGCCAGCAGGGTTTATGACGAGAAAGAAATGATAAATCTTGTGGATTCTTCTTTAGAATTCTGGCTTACTGCAGGAAGATATACCGAGAAATTTGAAAAGGATTTTGCAAAATATCTTGGAGTAAAATTTGTATCTGTGGTTAATTCAGGTTCTAGTGCAAATCTTACTGCGTTTATGACACTTACCAGTCCGCTACTTGGAGAGAGAAGAGTAAAACGCGGGGATGAAGTCATCACCGTTGCGGCAGGATTCCCTACAACAGTAGCACCTGTAATTCAGTATGGCGCAGTTCCGGTATTTGTTGATGTTACAATACCCCAGTACAATATTGATGTTACAAAGCTTGAAGAGGCTTATTCGGAAAAGACAAAGGCTGTTATGATCGCCCATACACTGGGAAATCCCTTTGACCTTAAGGCTGTCAAAGCTTTTTGCGATGCGCATAACCTCTGGCTTGTAGAGGATAATTGTGATGCTCTTGGTTCATTATATACTATAGATGGAAAAGAAAAACTCACAGGAACCATAGGAGACATAGGTACAAGCAGCTTTTATCCGCCTCATCATATGACGATGGGAGAGGGAGGAGCAGTGTATACCGATAATCCGCTCCTTAATAAAATAATCCGCTCCTTTAGGGACTGGGGACGTGATTGCGTATGTCCTTCAGGCCATGACAATTTCTGCGGTCATCGTTATGATGGTCAGTATGGTGAGCTTCCTAAGGGATATGATCACAAGTATGTCTATTCGCATTTTGGATATAATCTTAAGGCGTCTGACATGCAGGCTGCAGTAGGCTGTGCCCAGCTCGAAAAATTCCCGTCTTTTGTAAAAAGAAGAAGAGAAAATTTTGAAATGCTTAGGGAAGGCTTGAAGGATCTTGAGGATAAGTTTATACTTCCGGAGGCAGCGGAAAATTCTAAACCTTCATGGTTTGGCTTCCTTATAACTGTAAAAGAAGGGCTTTCAAGAAATGATATTGTTCGCTATGTTGAGAACGCAGGTGTACAGACAAGAATGCTATTCTCAGGAAATCTTTTAAAGCACCCTTGTTTTGATGAAATGAGAGCCAGTGGTGAGGGATACAGAGTAGTAGGCGGACTTGATAATACAGACAGGATCATGAATGATACATTTTGGATCGGAGTATATCCGGGAATGGATAAAGCAAGGATCGACAGAATGATAAAAGTTCTTCATGAGGCTGTAAACAAATAAGATATCCGTGCTTTACTATAAAAATCGCGAATATGGAAAGGAATATAGATTGAAAAGTATAAAACTTCTGGATTGTACACTTCGTGATGGCGGTTTTGTAAATAATTGGAATTTCGGACATGGAGATATTATCAATCTCTTTGAAAGATCGGTATCAGCAGGAATCGATTATATAGAGGTTGGATTCCTTGATGAGAGAGAAGAATTTGATATAAACAGGACTATAACACCAGATACGACAGGTATGAATGAGATATTTAAGGGTCTTGACCATGGAAGATCGAAGATATTTGGTATGATCGACTATGGAACCTGTTCTCTGGATAAAATCTGTGATGCCAAAGATTCTGTTCTTGACGGGATCAGAGTTATGATAAAAAAGCCTACACGTTATGAGGCTATAAATTTTTGTGCTGAGCTTAAGAAAAAAGGTTATATTGTTTTCGCACAGCCTGTGTCTATAACGGGTTACTCTGATGAAGAGATGATCGATCTTATAGAGCATATAAATGAAGCAGAGCCTGCAGCAATGGCTATAGTTGATACATATGGACTTTTGGACAGAAGCAGTCTTCTGCATTATTTTCATCTGATCGATGAGAATCTTAAGAAGGAAATAACTGTCGGTTATCATGCACACAATAATTTCCAGCTGGCTTATTCAAATTCGATGGCTCTTTGTGAGGAAAAAACAGAAAGAAGTCTGATCCTTGACGGTTCAGCGTATGGTATAGGAAAAAGCGCGGGAAATTGTCCTTTGGAGCTTTTATGTGTCTATATGAACCATCATTTTGAGGCTGATTATGATACGAGTCAGATACTTGAAATGATAGATACCGGTATCATGAAGATTTATGAGAAATTCCCATGGGGCTATCAGATGCAGTATTTTCTCTGTGCTTCAAATGACTGTCACCCTAAATATCCGCAGTATCTCTTAAAGAAAAAGACACTTTCTGTACAGTCTGTGAATGAGATCCTGTCGATGATCATTCCGGAGGAAAGACTTGCTTTTAATGAAGCTTATATAGAAAAGCTTTATATAGAGTATCAGAATAATGAGATAAATGATGAGGATGACAGGATAAAGCTTAAAAACAAGCTTGGAGGAAAAAAGATCCTTATCCTTGGTCCCGGACATTCGATGCTCGATGAGAAAAAAGGAATCTGCAGATATATTTCGGAAAATGCGCCAGAGATAATCTCAATAAATTATAAACCTGATGATTTTTATCCGGATTATATTTTCTTAAGCAATTCCAAGAGATATATGCAGCTTTCGAATTCGTTACAGTCGGCGGGAACTGATATTAAGATCATGGCAACGTCAAATGTTACAGCAGCGAAAGGTGAATTTGATTTTTCTTTTGATTACTCTACATTAATAGACAGAGAATTTGAGATTCCGGATAATTCACTTCCTATGCTTTTAAGACTCTTAGAAAAGATAGGCGTAAAGGATATAGCTCTTGCAGGATTTGATGGTTACTCGGTAGACAGCAGGGCTGATTATATAAATCCTGATATGGCATATGAATTTATCAGCAATTATGCAGTTAAGCTCAACAGCTATACGAAGAAGGTCATTTCAGGATTAAAGGAAAAAATGAATATAAGATTTGTTACGGAGTCAGCATATGAATAATTATAAGGCCGCGCTATTTGATATGGACGGAACCCTTTTTAATACAAAAAGAGGTATTGTAAAGGCACTCAGGATGGCAATAGAGGAATATGGACTGGAGCCTTTAAAAGAGTCTGAGGAAGAGCAGTTTATAGGACCGCCGATACAGAAAACTGTAGAGAGCTTTTATAAGATAAGTGAAGAGAGAGCAATAGAATGCGCGGATCTTTTCAGAAAATATTACAGAGAAAAGGACTTTGTTATTGAATGCGATCTCTATGATGGGATGACAGATTGTCTTAAAAAGCTTAAAGATAATGGGGTTAAGTTAGGTATTGCATCACTAAAAAAAGAGGATATGGTATTGAGGATCTGTGATACCTATAATATAACAGGTTATTTTGACAGTATTCATGGAACAGATGCCCGTGACAATCTTTCAAAATCTGATATAATCCATATCTGCATGAATGAAAGCGGGATCAGTGAAAACAGCGAAGCGGTTATGATAGGAGATACAAGATTTGATGCAATGGGGGCTGAAGAGGCTGGTGTACCATTCCTTGGAGTTACCTATGGTTTTGGATTCCATTCTGCAGAGGATGTTAACGCTTATAAAAATATAGGCGCAGCGGCTTCACCAATGTCAATTACGGAATTTTTTATTAATAATTGAGACCTTTGTGTCTTAGAATTGAGCTTTATGATATAATAATGTGTATATGATTTTTGGCTTTTAAGAAAACCCGTATTTCTCTGCGGGGGTTCTATAGTAATGCAAAATAGATAAGTTTGACTTAATAAGATCAGGCAAAGGAGACAAGATGAAAATTTCAGAGTACATTGCGGATTTTCTGGTATCTAGAGGAGTAACCGATGTATTTACCATAACAGGTGGTGCTGCTATGCACCTGAATGATGCATTGGGACACAAGGAAGGGCTTAAGTGCACGTATAACCACAATGAGCAGGCAACTACAATTATGGCTGAAGCATATGCCAGACTGACAGGAAGAGTTGCTGCTGTATGTGTGACAGCAGGCCCGGGAAGTACTAATGCAGTGTCAGGTGTTTATGGTGCTTATGTTGATTCTATTCCCATGATCGTTTTTTCAGGTCAGGCAAAAAGAGAGACAATGGTTACGGCATCAGAGGCACCTCTTAGACAGTTAGGCGATCAGGAATGCAGAATAACCGAAATGGTCAGCTCAATTACAAAATGTGCAGTTACTATCACTAATCCGAATGAGATACGTTATCAGTTGGAGAAGGCATGGTTCCTTGCAAATAACGGAAGAAAGGGACCCGTCTGGATCGATGTTCCGCTTGATATTCAGGGAACTGTGGTTTATCCTGATGAACTTACAGGCTTTGACAGCAGAAATACAGAAAAGGTTGAGAGACCTTATTATGATAAGTCTTATACTGATAAGATCCTCGAAAAGATCCATGAGGCAAGGAGACCGGTAATCCTTGCAGGTGAAGGAATACGTCAGGGTGATGCCTACAAGGTTTTTCTTGATTGTACGGATGCATTAAAGATTCCTGTTGTTACTGCATGGAATGCGAATGATCTTTTATGGGACGAAAATCAGTATTATGCAGGACTGCCCGGAACTGTAGGTACAAGAGGCGGAAATTTTGTCGTTCAGAATGCAGATCTGTTACTCGTTCTTGGATGCAGAATGAACTTAAGGATCATAAGCTATAATAAATTCCAGTTCGCAGAAAATGCATATAAAATTGTAGTAGACATAGATGCAAACGAGCTTAAAAAGCCTACGGTTAAGATTGATATGCCCATTCATGCCGACGTCAAGGACGTTTGCAGGAGTTTGAGGAACTGCATTGATGAGGAAGTCGGAGATCACAGCGAATGGCTTAAATGGTGCCGCGAGATAAATAAACGTTATCCGGCAGTTCTTCCTGAATACTCAGAAAAAGCTGAACCGATGAATCCCTATCCATTCCTCAGAGGACTTTCAGAGCATCTTGGAGACACAGATGTTATAGTTTGTGGTAATGGTGCTGCATGTGTACAGACATTCCAGGCTTTTCATATGAAGAAGGGTGAAAGGATATTTACCAACTCTGGAAGTGCATCAATGGGATACGGATACCCGGCAGCAATAGGAGCAGCGGTTGCACGTAAGGGTAAGAGAGTTATCTGTATAGATGGTGACGGCAGCTTTATGATGAATCTGCAGGAACTTGAGACAGTAGTTTATAACAAACTCAATATAAAGCTTGTATTGCTGAATAATAATGGATATCATTCAATAAGACAGACTCAGACGAATCTTTTCAGAGGAAGATCTTATGTCGGTATAGACTCAGAATCCGGTGTAAGCTTCCCTGATTACTCCAAAATAGCTGACGCGTTTGGAATAAAGTATATAAGAATCGATTCGCTGAATGGAATGGATGATAAGCTGGAAGAAGCTCTTTCCGGTGATGAACCGGTATTTATCGAGGCTATGGTCGATCCTGCACAGAACTTTGAACCAAAGCTTTCATCAAAGGTACTTCCGGATGGAACTATTACATCTGCTGCCTGTGACGATATGTTTCCTTTCCTTCCAAGAGAAGAGTATGAAGCTGTAAGGGCTGAGGCACAGAAGATTTAATATATCAGATTTTTAATTCAGAAAAAACTTTTTGTCACGAATTCGCAATATTTTCGGAGACAAAAAGTTTTTTTCGGGATTATTTTTATGACTTTTTGAATTGAGAAAAAAATGAGTGAAAAGAAAAAGAAAATAAGTATAATGATTCCCTGCTACAATGAAGTAGAGAACGTTGGACCGATGAGTGAAGTCATAGTCGATATTATGACAAAGCAGCTTCAGAGATATGACTATGAGCTTATATTTATCGATAACCATTCAGAAGATGGAACAAGAGAAAAACTGGAAGAAATATGTGCCGGAAATCATAATATCAAGGCGATACTGAATGTTACAAACTTCGGTCAGTTTAATTCTCCTTTTTATGCTATGTGCCAGACAAGCGGTGACGCAGTGATTTCCATGAGCTGTGATTTTCAGGATCCGCCGGAAATGATTCCGCAATATGTCGAGCAGTGGGAAAAGGGATATAAGATCGTCAGTGCCATAAAGACTACCAGTAAAGAAAACAGTTTTATTTTCTTTATGCGTAAATGTTATTATAAACTGATAAAGAATATGTCGACTGTAAAGATGATCGAGAATTTTACGGGAACAGGTCTTTATGATAAGTCATTTATTGATCTTTTGAGAGAACTTGATGATCCTATTCCTTATCTCAGAGGTATAGTTGCGGAATATAATTTCAAGCGCAAGGAAATTCCTTTTGAACAGCCTAAAAGGCGCGCAGGAACAACCAGCAATAATTTTTATTCTCTATATGATGCAGCGATGCTCTCTATTACATCATATACAAAAGTTGGACTTCGTATTGCAACATTCATAGGTTTCTTTGCGGGAGTTATCAGTTTTATAATTGCTTTGGTTTACTTATTTTTGAAGTTGACAAACTGGTATCATTTTAGTGCAGGATATGCCCCGATGGTAATTGGTGTATTCCTTATAGGTTCTTTGCAGCTCTTTTTCATAGGGCTTTTGGGCGAATATATTTTGAATATAAATACCCGAATTATGCACAGACCGCTTGTTGTAGAAGAACGAAGAATTAATTTTGAGACCGGGGATGAGAGCAGAAATGAGACTGGACGTATTATATCAGATAAACGATAAATATGCACCTTATTGCGGAGTTTCAATGACCTCGCTATTTGAAAATAACAAGCATATGGAAGAAATAAGAGTTTTCATTCTGGGTGAAAAACTCTCTTCTTCGTCTGAGTCAAAATTCAGATTATTGGCAGCAAAATATAAACGATCTATCTGTTTTATAAATACAGAGAAACTGATGGTAATGATGAGGCAGCTTAAAATGCCTACTTACAGAGGATCCTATGCTGCAAATATGAGACTTTTTCTGCCATATGTACTGGGCGACGATATAGACAGGATTCTTTATCTTGATGCAGATACAATTGTTACCGGCATGCTGGATGAGTTGCTTATAATGCCAATGGAAGGACATCCGCTGGCTATGAGCCTTGATTCTTTGGTCAGAATGCATAAGTCAAGACTAGGGTTTACGCAGGCTGATTATTATTATAATTCCGGAGTCATACTTTTTTCGATGAAGCAATGGCGTGAAATGCGATGCTCGGAAAGAATATGTAATCATGTTAAGAATGTCAGGGCATGGTATCCTTCTCCGGATCAGGATCTTTTGAATGTAGTCCTTAAGGGAGAGATATTAAAGCTTCCGCCTGAATATAACCTGCAGCCGGCATATCTTGCGTTTTCACTGAAGGATTATTTTGCCACCTTCGGTGGGAGAGGATTCTATAAACGCAAGGAGATTCAGGATGCAATTTCGGCTCCTAGAATTTATCATTTCTTCCGTTTTGTGGGTGAATTTCCATGGAACAGGGATAATGTTCATCCGGATAATGATCTATTCGATAAATATCTGGCCATTTCTCCATGGAATGATTATGAAAAGAAAAAGGCCAGAATAGGTCTTGTGTTAAAAATTGAGAAGATCATATATAAGCGAATTCCAAGAGCTGTATTTATAAGGCTTTTTAGAATTGCTTATGAGAATTTTATATACAAAGCAAACAAAGACTCCATGAAATATAAGATTAATAAGACAATGTAAATAATATGAAAATATCAATAATAATACCGGTATATAATACCGACAGGAACTATCTTTCGGAATCACTTGAGTCCTGCCTGAATCAGACCATTTCTGATGAGGTAGAAGTAATTGCCGTAAATGATGGTTCAACTAATGGAGCTGATAAGCTTTTAAAAGAATATGCGGATAGATATCCGGCATTAAAACTGATAGATCAAAAAAATCAGGGAACCTCAGTCGCCCGAAACAGCGGATTAGAAGCTGCCTTGGGCGACTATATCATGTTTGTCGATGCAGATGACTGGATAGAAAAGGACTGCTGTGAGAAGGCTTTAAGAGAAGCATACAGAACAAATTCAGATATAGTATTTTTTGGATATGCTACGAATTATACCAACAGAGAGATCAACAGAGTTCTTGAAAAGGTTCCTGAAGGTGTTTTTGAAAGAGAAAGCCTGCAGCTTGCTATTCTTAAAGGAAATCCTGCGCTTGGACCTGTAGAGGTAGGCGCTCCCTGGGGAAAACTCATACGCGCCAGTAACATACGGGAGGATAATATAAGATATACTCCTGGTCTGAAAAAAGGACAGGATACCGTATTTGTACTTGATCTTTTGGAGCATTGTTCGACTTTTTCATACTTCAGTTACCTGGGATATCATTACAGAATGTTGGGAAGTTCTGTAAGTCATCGCTATAATTCTCAAATAATAAATATAATGGAAAAAACTCTTAATGCTTATAGTCTTTTTGTTGATAAATACAGGAAAAATGAAATATTCAGAGAGGCTGTAAGAAGAAAGTATTATAGAGTTGTTGTAGGTGAATACCTTATGCTGGATTTTTGTCATCCTGACAATAAAAAGAAATATTCAGAAAAAAAATCCGGTTTTTTATCAGTCATAGATAGGGAGCCTTATAAAAAGCTTATTTCAATTGTACAGGTATCCGGAATTTATGACAAAATTCAGTTGTTTTTAATAAGAAAAAAATCCATAGCTCTTTTATTTATGATAAAAAGCTTTGAAATTTTTTTGAGAAGTCTCGTTATACGTCAATTCGGAAAATAATGGAAAAGATATAAAATGATATCAATGACAATAACCTCTTTTAGTTTTTTTATATTTTTAATAATAGCTTTGGCGGTGTATTATATTGCACCAGCTAAGCTGCAATGGTGGGTACTGCTCGTCCTAAGTGTAACATTTTACATGCTTGCTGCGGTTCCGTATACAATTATATTTTTACTTTTTACAACATTTATTGCATATATATTTACAAGGCTGGCTGTAAAGGATGTGGATGATAATGGAACACCTATAATTAATCCTCATGGATCTGCATTTGTAGCATCAGCTATCATAATAATTGCAGCAGTTTGGTTTTTGATGAAGGGAAGTGCCTACTGGATACAGCCTTCTGCTTTCCTACATGCGCGGATTCCATCTTTTCCATTGCTGACTGCAATACCGATCGCATCTGCTTTTGGAATGGGATATTATACCTGTCAGGCAATAGGATACATTGTGGATTGTTACTGGGGAAGTTCAAAACCGGAAAAAAACTTTTTAAAGCTCTTTCTCTTTCTTTCATTTTTCCCTCACATGACAACGGGACCGATAAGTAAATATAAAAATCTGCAATCACTTTATGAACCGCATGGATTTTCTCTTGAGAGGATTCAACGAGGAGCCCAGCGCATGCTTTGGGGATTTTTTAAGTGCCTCGTGGTATCGGGTAGATTTGGTTCTGTCGTTAATCTGGTTTATTCTGACCCTGCAAGTTACGAGGGAATATGGAGCTGGCTTGCGCTATTGGCATATCCGATGCAGATATATTGTGACTTTTCAGGAAGCGTAGATATAGTTCTTGGTGTTGCTGAATTATTTGGAGTAAATCTGCCGGAGAATTTTAATAATCCGTTTTTCTCTGAAAGCTCACAGGAATTCTGGCAAAGATGGCATATGTCACTTGGAAACTGGACAAGAGATTATCTCATGTATCCGGTACTCAAAAATCCAAAGACCGTAGCTTTCGGCAAAAAGATGAAGAAAAAGTTCGGGAAGAAGATATCCAAGGCATCAACAGTAGCCATTGCCATGTTTTTTTCATGGTTTACAATGGGAGTGTGGCATGGTAACTATAAATATATAGTCGGATGTGGTCTGTATTATTGGTTTATTATGTCAATGTCAGAGTTTATGAAGGATAAACTTGAATGGGTGAATAAGAAACTGAGTATTCCTGTGGAAACTTATGGATGGCATTTATTCAGAAAGATCAGAACGTATCTGATTTATTCTATTTCACTTGTTTTCTTCAGAGCAGATGGCATTGGAACGGCGTTGAATTTTCTTAAAAGCCTTTTTGGAGTTTTCATAGGAAAGTTTAATCCATGGATATTTTTCGATGGAAGCCTGACAGCGACATCACTTTCAGTCGTAGATTTAAATCTTATGATAGTTTCGTTAGTGATCCTCTATATAGCAGCCAGACTTAGGGATACTAATGGATATGCAAGAAACTGGATCGAGGGACAGGGACTTGTATTAAGATGGTCTATATGGATACTGCTATTTGTGATAGTAATTCTTTACGGAAACTATGGACCGAATTACAGCGCAGCTGATTTTATATATCAGGGATTTTAATTATTATGAAAAAAAATAAGTATCTAATGACAGTTATCTTTTTAATGATAATTGCATTTATAAGCCTTGGCCTTTCGAAGATAGTAATGAATAAGGACGGCTATAAAAATAAATATGAATTTTTCCATTCGAAAACGGATTTTGATGCGCTTTTTATTGGTACAAGCAGAATGCATGAGGGTGTTGATCCTATTTATTTATGGGAAAACTATGGCATAAGCTCGTACAATCTTGCATCTGCCGGAGAGTCTATACAGGTCACATATTATGTGCTGGCAGAGGCTTTGGAACATTGTAATCCTAAGGTTGTTTTTGTTGAACCTACAAAGATTTCAGATGAGAAAAACGCAATAAACTGTGGATATGGTTTTGTACATGAATCATTGGACCCACTTCCGCTCAATAAAAACAAACTTGAAGCGATATCATATGCATCAAAGTTTTTTGACGGCGGTATGCTTGCATTCCTGTCAAATATATATGCATATCATGACAGAGTAGATTCACTTGAAGAAGAAGATTTTAATCTTCCTATTAATTATGATAAGGGTGCATATCTGATGACAGATGTAGTCAAGGTAAATCCTGTAAGCGGAAACTTTACGGATGAGGTTCAGGAGCTTCAGGGCGGTGATGGAGTGATATATTACAAGAAGATACTGGATCTTTGTAAAGAGAAGAATATAAAATGTGTTCTGCTTGACATTCCTGCAAGTGCAGATTATGTAGGACCGGGATTTCAGAAGCGCTTAAATGCACTGATAGAAATTACGGAAGAAAAGGGTGGAGAGTCACTGAATCTTGCGGAAACACACGATCTTTTAGGAATTGATTTTGACCATGATTTTGGGGATTTTGTTCATCTTAATTTCATGGGAGCTGCTAAAGTTAGTGAGTATCTGGGAAAGTATATGCAGACAAACTATTCTATAGCAGATCATAGAGATGACCCGGAATATGCAGAAGCCTGGGAAGAGGATATTGAAAAGTGGAATGAGCAGAGGATCAGAATGCTCGCAGATAAGGCAGATCCTGTTTCATATATATTTGGAACAGATCCCGAGGATACATATTGTGAGGTATATATGGCAGATCTTTCGAAGATTGAAAGTCATTATGCATTGCAATTTTGCTTTGATAAAATGGGGATAAAACCTGAAGAGGTTAAAACAGAGGAAATCGGAAATCTAGACATGAAGATAGTTGTCAGAAGTAAGGCAGATGACAGATGGCTTGCAGAACAGTATTTTGTATGTGATCAGAGTAGCCTGACGTTCAGAGTACACGAACCAGAATAAAAAAAGCGCGGTCCAAAAGGGCTGCGCTTTTTTGCTTACTGAACTGAAGCTAAAATAGTATCTACAAGTTCACCGACATTTTTTAATTCAACGGCTTTACCCATAGGTATTTTAATATTGAATTCATTTTCTACTGCAAGAATAAGATTGATATGTTCAAAAGAATCCCAGTCTGCAATATCGGCAGATGTTGTTCCCTCGCTGATGCTTATCTCTTCATCATCAAATACATCTCTGAAAACTTCTGTAAGTCTCTCAAAAGCTTCATCTCTGGTCATTTTAATTCCTCCATAAATATATTACTGATCTTTTTCGCTGACAATTTCCAGCATACCTATTTCCATGTGCATCATGAAAGCAACGTCAGCCCTGTCAGAGATGGCAGGGGCAGGTTTTGGTGCTTCAACTAATTTGAAGCCCTTTTCTTCAAGTGTCTTAATATCTTCATCCATATTATCACTTTTATAGCAAATATGATATATCATATTTTTGTGATGCTTAAGCATAGGGAAAATAGGTGATTCTGAATTCCATGGTGTTATAAGCTCAATAACCAGCCCGTCTTTTTCTAGAAAGCTGAAGTCGCATTTGCGGCTTTCATCATGGTACAATTCACGTTTTATCTTGTAGCCTAAGCATTTAAAAACATCTTCTGCCTTGGCTGTTCTTTTAACAAGATATCCAATATGGTCTACAGTAAGTGACATAAATACTCCTTAACAATGTCCTTAGATAAAATCTGGTTAATTTTTATAATGAAATAACATCATTTTTATTCTTGTAGTCAGCTATTTTTAAGAGCCATTCACTGTTGCCGTTTCCATCCTCCGAAATTTTTTCAAAACCATGTAAAGAATAGAAATCTTTGACCATGGCATTTTTTGCGGTGGGATAGTAATAGCCCTTGATAATTTTCAAGTTTCTCTTACGGCATTTTTCTACAAATGAATCCATCATTGCATATTCCATATCGCGCTTAAGAACGCGGCAGCTCATTATCCAGAGCTCAATATGGCATGTGTTATCCTCGATACGTCCGATAGCAACGCTGACAACTCCGTTATCTCCGAATTTATCGCTTAATTTACCATAAAGTGTAATATAATTATCATCGGAAGCAACCGCTTCTATTTCAGTCTGTGTATAACGCTTTGTAGTAAGATTAAACTGGTTGGATTTATTGGTAAGCTGAGCAATTCTTGACATCCATGCCGGTATAAAGCTTTGAATCTCTCCTTTCATTTCAAGGGACAGAAGGTAGTCCTTATAATTGGAAAAAGAGGAGAGTGCCTCTGTGCGCCTTGCGTTAGCCTTATACATTTCATTTCTTGCTGCATCGTCTTTTGAATAATTTGTAAGTTCAAAAAATCCGGACTTATCAAGTATATTTATATAGCGTTCAGCCTGATTTCCAATTTCAGGAACAGCAGTATTCGGAAGATTCTGTCGGATGATCTCTCGTTCAGCCGGATTATCGTCAACAAAAACAAAGCTCTCCGGCAGAAGGTTGAGTTCATTTGCTGCTGCTGCCAGATTACTGCTTTTAGGTTCCCAGTTGATCTTCATGGAAACAAAATCATCTTCCCGCAGGACAGAGTCAGGACGTTCCAGCCCCTTAACGGCGGTTTCCCTGTCGTTTTTAGAATTTATTGCAAGAAGAATGCCAAGATCCTTGTGGGCTTTAACATATGATTGAAATTCACTGTAAGTCTGACTTATAGAAGTTTCCTGTCCGATCTCTATATTGTCGGCACCGTCATCACCGATGACTCCGCCCCAAAGAGTATTGTCCATATCCAGCATCAGAACCTTTTTGTTCTTTCCGAGCAAAGATTTAATGATATTTGCGATATTAAAGGAAAGATAAGGTATGGCTGCAACAGTTACCGCATACTTATACATATGCCAGTAATAAGGATCAGACCAGCTTTCAAGACCGTATGATGCTGATTGATAATTAATATCGTTTATGTAAAAGTTTTTATGACTGTCAGCATAATCGGCAAATTTCAGATTAAGTCGGGTAACGAAATTTACGCGTCCGTTAATACTTGAAGCATCTTTATTTCCCATAAGTCTGTAATAGGGATATTCAAAATTATTCTGGATAATAGGGCAGTTATATTTAGCCGAAAGATGTTCCCAGAGACCCTCAAAGCGCTTATAAACATCCGAAAGTTTTGCAGCAGCATCTTGAGGACTGTCAGTCATTTCAGGAAAGCTGCTGATATTCCTAATGCAGGTGCATACATATATGATCTCCGGAGCAAATTTCTCAAGTTCCGGGTTATCGAACATCCCATCTTCATAGTACATATTGTATTCTGACTCGTAAAAATCAGCTTTAATTCCATAGTTTAAGAGGAATACGTCCAACACATTTTTTATATCATTGGTTGTTTGTCCACCAAGAATGGCAACCCTTAGCGGAGTGAAATTCGTTTTTTCTGCTAAAAGTCTCCTTTTAAGAGATTTCTTCTTTTTTATTATCAAGGCCCCGTCAAAGGGATATTCGAGTTCCTTCATTATCTGAAATTCCTTTCGATTAAAATACACGAATAATATTCTAAAATATTTTTCTGATTAGTGCAAGTTACGACTTCGCCTGCTGTGTTGCCCGGAAGCTAAGAAACTATAGTTTTTTTGTTTATAGATTTCACATCTTACGCCGTTCGCCTTAAAGTTCCTACGAGGAACGCTCTCGCTTTGGGCTCCGACGCAGCAGTACGTAATGCCGCAAAATACGCGGCATAAGTACTGGCGTCTCGCACAATCCTCTTTAGGAACATTTAAGGTTCGCGGCTTTGGCTGACATTAACGTTTTACTGTTTAGCAATAATATAACTCAACCATATATTTCTATTCGTGAAAACGTAACATGCGAAGTCCCGAAGACCTAAAAACTATACGTTATTAATTGCAGAAACGAGATGGCGATATACAAAAAGTGAATTTTGTGGTAAAATTCGAGCTCGTAGAGAAGAATTAAAGATATTTTGGAGGGTTCATGAAGAAAAGATACAGATTTTGGATAGCATGCGCCATATTGATGGGGATCCAGCTTTTATTTTCGCTGAGATTTATGGGACGTCAGTACTTCTCATTGGATGAAGTAAGTCAGATAGGATTTATTGCAAAGAAAAATTCCTGGGGACAGATAATAAATTATTACCTTACCAGTGAGGTGACAAATCTGCCTTTCTGGCCTCTTATAGCGGCTGTCTGGTATAGGGTCGTTCCCTATGGAGAGGGCTGGATGCGGCTTCTGACAGTGATTTTTACGACGGCATCCATAATAATGCTTATAAAGTCGGGAAAAAGCTTTGGCGGAGAAAAGACAGGTCTTATGACTGCAGTACTTGCCTGCATCTCGCCGATCATCATGCAGAAGTGCGGTCTTACATTCAGAGTACATGCATTCTGGTTATTCTTCACGGCTTTAGTATTTTACTTATATATAGAAAGAAATAAGCGTGAAGAGAATAAAACAATAGATTATCTAGTGTTGGGGCTCGCAATGGCAGGGCTTGCCTATTCGCATTATTTTGGCTGTCTGACAATAGTTTATCTTTTTATAACAGATTTAGTACGTTTTATAGGGAAAAAAAATGATATTAAATTCATGATCTCATACCTTATAGGCGGAGGCAGCCTTGTACCCTGGTTTATATTGATGCTTAGCAGACGTACCATGAATCTTGATGAGTTCTGGCCAAAGGTTCCGACATTTGCAAGCATTCCGAAAGCCCTGAGATATATAGTTGGTTATGATGAGCCTTTATTTGTACTGCTTATCATAACAATGATTGTTACAGGTCTTAAACTGATATTAAATATAGTTGAGAAAAAAGAGATATTTGGTAAGGACTACTATTCCGCGGCATTCGCATTTATGTCACTTATCTTTGTCGTTGCGGATTATATATACAGTGCGCATATCAACCTTCATAGTGGTATATTTGTAACCAGATATTTTATTTCGTGTGTTCCTGCAGCTACAATAGTTATTGCAGATTTTATCTCAACTGTATTGGATAAAGTTCAGGAATTCGTAAAATCTTCAACGGTTATAATTTACGGTACAACTATATTATTTATTCTGTTTTATATAGGGGCTCCAAATTATTATTATGACGTTAAAGAAGAGGTCTCGGCACCTTATGACAATACTTATGGAAATGTCAGAGATACAATAATTGCTGATGACCGTCTTTATGATGAGAATACAATGATCGCTATTAATGCCAACAGGGCTAATGCGGACGGATTTGAAGAGTATTATCTTGAATATGGCGGAAGCGGGGCTGATGTCCATGTAGTATCGAATGAAGATCAGGATATTAAAGACCGAATCGATGCGGCAGAGTATGTCTATGTTTATCAGGTCATGACCGGAACTCCGGATGTTTATACAGATATAATGGGAGACGATTTTGAAGAAGTATGGTTTGATAAAGACGTAAGATTATATCTCTTTAAGCGTAAATGATATAGTTTGACCTATATATCGCTGATAATTGACAAAGCTTTCTCATATAGCTATAATTATGATGTTTTTATTTTCGAGCAACTGTCTGATTAGACAGATATGATGAGGTATATTTTATGGATGAAGTAATGGAAATATTAAAAGAGGTAAGACCGGATGTTGATTTTGAAAAAGAAAAAAAACTTATCGATGACAGCATACTTGATTCTTTTGATATAATTTCAATCGTAAGTGAGCTTAATGATCATTTTAGTATAGCAATAGATGCCGATTATCTTGAGGCTGAGAATTTCAATTCAGTTGAAGCTATATGTGAGCTTGTAAATAAGCTTCAGGAAGCATAATTATATTGAATATAATTACCGTCTGCTATAATCTGCTGTGTAAAGCAAAGCAGACGGTTATTTTTTGATTATTAGGAAATTACGTTAGATTTCGAGTGAATTAAAAATCGACTGTGTGGATCTTCCGGATGGACGCAGAGAAAAATGAGGTGAAATTAGTTATGGCTTTTAATATAGTGGATGCCGTAAATGATTCTTACGGTGCCATAAAAGAGAAATGGGTACCTTTTGACAGGAAGAAAAAAATAGGCAGAAGGGATAGAAAACTTCTGAAATTTCATCCTGATTGGACTCCGTTGACCGAAGCAGAAAAGAAGTTTGCATTGTATGAGGAGGAGTATGCCCAGTTTACTGCATTTAAGAACGTCTATTGCAGGGGAGAAGCCTTGGCACCGGGATTTGTTTCTGACATAGTATATCAGAATATAATGCTTCCGAAACTTCATAAAATGGACTATTTAATGGGCAGAACGCTTATCACGAAAAATCTTTTTAATGATAAGAATTATTTTGAAATTCTGATGCCTGAGATTAACTTTCCGGAAGCGGTTTTGCGAAACGTTGATGGAGAGTTTCTAACGCCTGATTATAAAATGTGCAGAAATCCTCTCGAAATATTAAATAAATACGAAAAACTGGTATTTAAGGGCTCACTTTTTCACGGTCATACAATGAATGTCAGACTTGTGGAAAAGAAAGATTATGAGGAAGTTCTGAAAAAATACTATAAAGAAGATTATGTGGTACAGATTCCATTAAAACAAAATGATTTTTTTGCACAATGGAATCCCTCATCGGTAAATATTGTCAGAGTAACAACGCTTTTCTGGAAGGGAAGCATTTATGTACTTGGAGGTATTTTAAGAGTAGGTCCTCCGGGAGAATTCTGTGATCTTGCTGTATCAAAAGATGGTGAGCATCCACGAGTAGTAGGAATAATGGATGACGGTAGTCTTATGGACAGAGTTGTTGACCCTGATACGGCAACAGTACATTCTGATATATGGGGACATAAGCCGGGAGGAAAAATAGAACAATTTGAGGAAATGAAGAGGCTTGCAGTCAAAGCTCATGAGAGATTTCCTCATCATAAGATATCCGGATGGGATTTTACGGTAGATGATAAGGGAAAAGTTGTCTGCATGGAGTATAATGCCCTGGTTCCCGGAATAATTCAGAGCCAGTATGTTCTTGGTCCTGTCTTCGATAAGATAAAGACCAGTGAGGGCAATAGTGTTCTGGAGGATATAATTAATTATTAATTAAGGAAAGGCAAGAAATGGGATCATATTTAAAAAGAGTCTTCAGACCCTGTATCAGAGAATATTTATTTAACACTCCGGGAAAGAAGAGGATAGGCGATCTTTTTAAGCTTTTCATGGGACTTGTAAAGCCTGATGCACTGATATATCCGGATATAGTCTGTGAGCTTACTACGCATTGTTCTCTTAAATGCGCACACTGTAACAATTTGATGTATTGCTATGATAAGCCATACCACGTTCCGGCAGATGAAGTGATAGCTGACGTAGAAAATATGCTTTCACATACTGATTTTTGTGTAAAGCTTACACTTCTCGGAGGAGAACCTTTTGTTTATCCGGAGCTTGCAAAAGTAGTGAAGGCTTTTCAGAATCATGAGAAAATATATTGTCTTACATTTGTAACAAATGGAACAGTAATTCCGAGTGAGGATCTTATTAATCTGATCGCAGCTTCAAAGAATCCTAAAATGGTAATAAGTGATTACGGTCAGAAGGCTCAAAAAGTTAAGGAATTGTCTGATCTTTGTAAGGCAAAGGGAATACATTGTGAGCTTGGACGAGCTACAAGCTGGGTGGATCCGGGCGGAACGGATAACCGCGGAAAGAGTGTGGAACAGCTCAGTAGGGAATATAACGGATGTTTTTCGGCAAGATATTGCCGTACTCTTTTGAAGGGAAAAATTTATACCTGTGCCAGAGCAGCATCACTCGTAGATCTTGGATATATGGATGGTGAGCATGACAGTTTTGATACAAGGAAGCCGAGAACTGAGAAGGAATTCAGAAGAGAATTAAGAGAATTTCTTACTCTGGATTATGCGGATGCATGCAATTATTGTGATCACGCAAAGAAAATAGTTATCCCTGCAGGTGAGCAGGTAGTTGAGAATAAATGATATTCGGACACGAAATTAAAATATCAGCTTTTGGAGAATTATGAAAAAATACAAGTTTTACGAATGGGAAGAGAAACACAAACTCCTGAATAACAGATCCATAGGTGAATTTCAATACTGGAATTATATGCGTAGGGATATGGTTATGTCATTTAAGGATGAGTCTTCTGAAGTTGAACCTGCATTTTATAAACAGATGAAGGAACAGTCAAAAGAAGGTTTTTTTAAGAAAATTAAGGCATTAAAAGTCCTTTTTTCCGGAAATCCGATGAGTAATATTCCTTCAGCTGATATTTTATTTTTATGCCATTCAAGACGTCAGGAAATTGATGGAAAAATGGTCAGCATATACACTGACTATATAGCAGATAGATTTCCGGGATCAGTAAGCATTCAGATAACAGGACTCGGAAAATACAGCGCGGATAAAATTTACAGTAAAAATCTGATTTTTTTGGACAGGATAAGTACGAAAGCTTATATATACAGATATTTAATGAAGTTTTTTCATCCAGGCAGGTACAGAAAGATTTTTAATAAGGTTAAGATGGAAATGTCAGGGCCATTTAAGGATCTGCATGAGAATTATGGACTGCATCCGGATCTGGATCAGTTTGCAGGAAGAGCTACAGTACTTTATTTTCTTTATAGATACAAGACAGGTCAGTATGAAAAGCTTGTAAATAAAATATCTCCTAAATTAATAACAGAGGTTGTTGGTGGAGCCTTTGATGTTCAGATCATAAATGAAATTGCAGATAAAAAGAAAATACCTGTGATTGAGCTTCAGCATGGAACAATTTCAACGCAATATCCGAAGGGGCTTATTGTAAGACAGCATCCGGACTATTTCTTTTCTTTTGGAGATTTCTGGAGCAGGCGGATATGCCTTCCTGTTGCAGAGGGACATGTGATCTCTACAGGATTTCCATATCACGATATGATGATGGAAGCCTACAGCTCGGATGCGAAAAATAAAGATGAAAATACAGTGATCTTTATATCCAGCAGAAAATACGGAAAAGAATTTTCGGAACTTGCTGTAAAGATAAAAAATCTGAAGCCTGAGTTAAAGATAATTTATAAGCTTCACCCAAGGGAAGCTGTTGATTATAAAGAAAGATATAGCGAACTTTGTAATTCAGATATTGAGATAATTGATGATAACAAAACACCTCTTTATGATCTTTTCTCAAGATCGTCTATACAGGTGGGAGTTGAGTCTACAGCGATTTATGAAGGAATGGGATTTAATCTTGGAACTTATATCTGGGATATACCTATGGCGGTTTCTATGATGGATATAGTGGAGCAGGGTTATGCAGAGACCTTTAAGAATGCAGAGGAATTTGTACAGCTGTTGGATAGTCATGACAGAGAAAAGAAATCATATGATATAGGAGATTTCTGGATGAATAACAGCATGGATAATGTTATTTCAGCTATGAAAAGAATCATGTCTGAATAAGCTGTCAGTTTATAATAGATATCAAAGAGGTTAGGGGTAAAGGATGACACTTTTTTCGTTGAATTTTTTTATATTTGTTTTTGCGGTAGTGCTCTTATACTATCTGCTGCCAGGCAAGGTACAGCATTTGCTCTTGCTGGCGGCGAGTTATATTTTTTATTGCTGGGGAACAGGGTGGAAAGGTGTTGGATTTATAATTTTTACAACAATTTCTACCTTTTTTCTTGCAATCAAAATAGAGAAGATTCTTAATAAATATAAAGAGAAAGCTGCAGAAGTAAAAAATAAAACTGTCAGCATGACGAAGGAAGAATTAGAAAATCTTAAAGAGAAAAACATCAAAGAACGCAGAAAATATCTGGCATTTGGTCTCATCAGCAACTTTGGAATTCTTGCCATTGTAAAATATGCTTCATTTATTTTGATAGGTATCAGTGAAAAGCTTTCTGCAGCCGGGCTTGGAGGTCAGCTTGCAGAGGACTCCATCTTTCTTCCGCTTGGAATTTCATTCTATACATTTATGACAATGGGTTATCTTATGGATGTTCATAGGGATAAATGTAAGGCGGATCATAATCTTTTTCACTTTGCCTTATATACGGCGTATTTTCCACAGATAATACAGGGCCCCATAAGCAGATATAAAGATGTTTCTGAGGAATTTATCAAGATTCACGTCTGGAATGATGAAAATTTCAGAAATGGATTTTTAAGGATGCTCTGGGGGTATGTAAAAAAAATAATTCTGGCTGAAAGAGCAGCGATCATTGTAAACGAAGTCTTTAATAACTATGCATCAGCAGGATACAAAGGCTTTATAATATTTTTTGCCGGTCTTTTATATGGTTTTCAGATTTATGCTGATTTCTCCGGAGGTATGGATATAATATTTGGTATTTCAGAGATGCTTGGAATAAGACTTAGTGAAAACTTCAGACAGCCTTATTATGCAAAAACAGTTTCTGAATTCTGGCAGAGATGGCATATAACATTAGGTGCCTGGATGAAGAATTATATTTTCTATCCGATCTGCCTTTCAAAAACTGCAGGAAAGGTTCAGAAAAAATTAAAGAAGAAATTTGGTAATTATTATGGAAGAGTACTGATTCCCTCTTTTGCTTCGTTTATATCATTTTTTATAGTAGGAATATGGCATGGAGCTGATGTAAAATATCTTGTTTATGGATTCTATATGGCATTATTCGTCTCTGCCAATACCCTTTTAGAGCAGTTTTATACAAAGCTCAGGGAACGATTTAAACTTAATCCTGATACAATGGCATATAAGGCGTTTCAGATAGTCAGAACCAGTGTGATCGTATTGGTGGGAAGATTTTTTGCAAGAGGAAATTCGCTTCCGGATGCATTAAGAATGATAAAAAATATGTTTTCAGCGGTAAATTTAAGAGTTTTAACGGATGGAACACTTCTTGGATTTGGGCTTGATGATAAGGATTGGATTGTTTTGATCCTGGCAATAGCTCTTATGCTTTATGTGGATTATAAAAATGAACATGGGGTTATAATTAGGGAAAAAATTGCAAAAGCATCACTTCCATTACGTTGGGCAGTTTATTATGCAGCGATAGTTGCAGTCCTTATCATCGGAATTTATGGTGTTGGTTATGATGCATCGTCCTTTATATATCAGAATTTCTAACGGAGTAAAAAGTTTTGAAAAATAAAATATTATTCTTTACAAAATTCATAGTCTTTCTATGTATATTGGTGTTGCTGATAATTACAGCATCTTTTTATCTGACACCTTATTGGCTTTATTCAAATGATCCTGACGATGCAGGTGAAAGTGCCAGATACGAGAACTTTTATGATATGCCGCAAAATACTATTGATTATATTACGGTAGGCGCAAGTAACAGTTATCATGGTGTTGATCCAATGCAGGTCTATGCTTATTCGGGAATTACAGGTTTTGATCTTGGAAGCCCCGGACAGCCTATGGTATGCAGTTATTATTGGATAAAAGAAGCATTGAAATATCAGAAGCCCAAATATGTATTTGTTGAAATTGGAAATTTGGTTAGGGAAAAATCCTCAAATGAAGGCATATTAAAAGCTATTCTTCCAATGAAAGCATCTCCGCTCAAACTGGAAATGATAAAATATGCATGCAGTAAGGATAATGAACTTAAATATACAGCTCTTTTTCCTCTTTATCAATTTCATTCAAGA
Source organism: Lachnospiraceae bacterium C1.1 (assembly GCA_030434875.1). Taxonomy (NCBI): domain Bacteria; kingdom Bacillati; phylum Bacillota; class Clostridia; order Lachnospirales; family Lachnospiraceae; species Lachnospiraceae bacterium C1.1. The sequence continues at coordinate 486,522 of JAUISW010000001.1, forward strand.
TGGAAAGAATTCAGCAAGAAAGATATAGAAAGAAAAAATGCAGAGCCTTATTTAACTAAGGGTGCTACGTTGAGGTTTGTGTCAGTTAACGGAATAGATGCTGACAGGGTAAATCTTCGTGAAGAAAGAACAGTAACGCTTTCATCTAATGGTATGCTGACAGCCGAGTTACAGGAACTTCCGCTCAATGAAGAGGCAAAGTATTGGATAGAGAAAATAAAGGAGCTTTGCGAAGAAAACGATATAGAGTGTATACCAACAAAGTTTCCTACAAAAAACTGGAATGATAGATGGAGTGAAGAGGCTAAAATTTATTTTGACAGTATAGGGCTTGACTATCTTGACATGACGGAAAATGACGATGAGATTGGAATAAACTGGCAGAAAGACAGTTTCGATAATGGAAAACATCTGAATTACTTCGGTATGGCAAAGACATCGAAATATATGGCTGATTATCTTATGTCACTAGGAAGGCTCAGCTCACATAAAGGCAAGAGCGGATATCAGATCTGGGATGCAGATCTCGAAGAGTATTCAGCTTGGGAAAGCAAAGAGATATTTGAACTTTTTGATTATAAAAGAGAAAAATTTGATTGGCTTAATTCACTTCTTTTGAATAAGGATAAGTATCTGATACTTATAACAGTCAAAAAGGATGTATCAGCCGGATGGCCTGAAAGCCTAACCGGTGTATTTGAAAAAATGGGACTGGAGACAGATTTCAGTGCTATTAAACAGCAGTCGTATATAGCAGTTATTGATTCTGGTATCAACAAAGCTGAAATTTCAAATCCGGATATTATGAACTATGATTTTGACTGGACAGATAACAATGGTTCAGTTCATGAGATTCATATGAAGAGTGGCGGCGCAGCAGGCGATTGTGAGATTCAGATAGACGGCAGTGAAAGATCACTTGATAAGACAGGTATGAACATAGTTGTCATAAATAAAGAAGATGGAGAATATCTGGCTGCGGCTAATCTTGATTCCAGTTTGGATGATATAAGTTTTGAGAAAAGCGGAAGTCCGGAGGATTCTGCAATCCTGGAAAATGGAACATATACGATCGCGGATGAAGAATCCGGAGTGGCTATGAAACTTTCTATAATACGAAATGATGACGGTTCATATTGCCTGAGAGATGATGGGACAGGTTACTATCTTTCAACTTTAAGATCAAATAAAGATGGGGATAGGGTTGGATTTGAGACAGATCAGAATCTGGCAGTTACAAAATGGAGAATATATACGGCATCAAATGGAAGATATTTGATTTATTCGCAATATAATGGAATGGTATTTGCAGCAGATAATAGCGGATTTTGTATCAAAGAACTTGATCTGAACAGTGATAATCAGGGAGTTAAAATCTATGGGAATTGACAGAAAAGACTGGCTTAGAAAAAAACTTGCTTACTGGCATGAAAGTTTGGTGCCTCCGTTTCTTTATCCTTATGCATTAAAGAGCTGGTATAAGAAGTGTACAGGAAGGGAACTGGATCTTAAGAATCCGAAGACCTATTGTGACAAGATAAACTGGATAAAACTTTATGGAGTCAGTCCTGAAATGACAAGACTTTCAGATAAATTGCTTGTCAGGGATTTTGTTAAAGAGAAAATAGGCGAGGAATATCTTATTCCACTGTTGGGATTCTGGGACAGATTCGATGAGATAGATTTTGACAAGCTGCCGGAAAAGTTTGCCCTAAAGACAAATCATGGTTCGGCGACAAATATCATCGTTGATGATAAAGACAAATTGGATATGGAAGATGCAAGGGATAAATTTAATTTCTGGATGAGTATCAATTTTGCCTTTCAATTTGGATATCAGCTCCAGTATAGGGATATAAAACGTAAGATTCTTGCAGAAGAATTTATAGATAATGGTGGAAATGACCTTTTTGATTATAAGATCCACTGCTTTGATGGAAAGCCTGAGTATATTCAATATATAGGAAGCAGAAGAGGAGATACCAGGGAAATATATCTTGATACCGAATGGAATCCTGTGGACTTTTTTGATGCTGTATTTCCAAGATATGAAAAGATTCCACCAAAGCCGGAGTGTCTTGAAAAATTAGTTGAACTTGCAGCTGTTTTATCTGAAGGCTGGAATTATGTAAGAGTAGACTTTTATGTCCTCGATAATGGGGATATAAAGTTTGGAGAAATGACATTTACTCCGGGATCCGGTCAGTATAAATGGAATCCCCCGGAGGCGGATCTCTTTATGGGAGAGAAGATAAAACTTCCTTTGAATTAAAAAGTATAATTATTAAAGCGTTTAGTCTAAAAATGACTGAACGCTTTTTATTTGCATATTATTTGTGATTTTGATGTGCAAGAATATAACCGATCGTTCCGGGAGCATATTCTTTTGGTTTTTGTTCTTTTCTTGGTTTGTTGTTGGGCTTTTTATTGTGATTTCTGTTGCCCTGATTTTTATTATTAGCCTGTTTTTTATCGGAATTAGTGTTAACTTTTTTATTTGAGGTTCTCTCTTCATTAAGTTTCATTGTAAGGGAGATGCGGGCCTTTTCTACATCAACATCAAGAACCTTTACATCGACAATATCACCTACAGATACGACCTCAAGAGGATGCTTGATATAGTGATCACACATCTGAGAAAGATGAACGAGACCATCCTGATGGACACCTATATCAACAAAAGCACCAAAGTCGATAACATTTCTTACAGTTCCCTTTAGCTGCATGCCGGGTTTTAAGTCCTTCATATCGAGAACATCAGAGCGAAGGATAGGCTTCGGCATATCTTCTCTGGGATCACGGCCGGGTTTTTCAAGTTCATGAAGGATATCCATCATGGTAAGTTCACCGACACCGATTTCTTCTGCAAGCTCCGTTTTATTGTCTATAGATTTTTCAAAAGAATTAATTGCAGCCTCATCCTTTACTTCACAGCCGATTTTTTCTAAAAGCTTTTTAGCAGCGTCATAAGACTCCGGGTGAACTGAAGTGGAGTCAAGAGGATTTTTTGCATTTGGAATTCTCATGAATCCTGCACACTGTTCGAAAGCCTTGGGTCCGAGTTTAGGAACCTTCTTAAATTCGCTTCTGCTCTTGAAAGGTCCGTTTGCCTCTCTGTACTCAACAATATTCTTAGCAACTGTAGAGCTTACGCCTGATACGTATTTTAAGAGCGGAGCTGAAGCTGTATTTACATCTACACCTACATTGTTAACGGCGTCTTCAACAACACCACTCAGAGCATCTCCGAGTTTTTTCTGGTTCATATCATGCTGATACTGACCAACACCGATCGACTTAGGGTCGATCTTTACAAGCTCAGAAAGAGGATCCTGCACACGTCTTGCAATAGATGTCGCACTTCTCTGTCCAACATCGAAATTAGGGAATTCTTCAGTTGCCAACTCACTTGCAGAATAAACACTTGCTCCGGCTTCATTGGTAATTACATAATGAACATTGGCTTCAGGTATTTCATGGAGCATCTCAACAATAACCTGCTCAGACTCTCTGGAAGCTGTACCATTGCCAACTGAAATAAGACTTATATGATATTTTTCAATTAATCTCTTGACAATTTTCTTTGCTTCTTCAATTTTTTTCTGAGGTTCTGTAGGGTAAACAACAACAGTATCAAGAACCTTACCTGTAGGATCTACGACTGCAAGTTTGCATCCGGTACGGAAAGCAGGATCCCATCCGAGTACAGTCTGACCTGCAATAGGTGGCTGCATTAGAAGCTGACGTAAATTTTTACCGAATACATCAATGGCACCATCCTCAGCCTTTGATGTGAGATCAGATCTTATCTCTCTTTCAATGGCAGGTTCTATAAGCCTTTTGTAGCTGTCTTTTATAGATTCTTTAAGGAAAGGTGTTGTATATTGATTATCCTTTGTGATGATCTTCTTTTCAAGATAGCCTAAAATACGATCTTCCGGTGCAGCTATCTTTACGATAAGGAATTTTTCGCTTTCTCCGCGGTTAAGAGCCAGAATTCGGTGACCAACGATTTTTGATACAGGCTCTTCGTATTCATAATAATTTTCATAAACAGATTTTTCTTTTTCATCTTTTGCGGATGAAACGATCTTACCTTCGGAAACTGTGATATCTCTTATGTATGTTCTGTAGTCAGGCTCATCAGAAATTTTTTCTGCTATGATATCTGAAGCACCTGAAAGTGCTGCAGCAACATCAATGACTTCTTTTTCTGCTGCTTTGACCTTGTCTTCCTTGCTGTCTGATGCAGGAGTGATCGATCCAGTTACATATTTTTGAGCTTCTTCCTCAAGAGGCGCAGATGCAGACATAGCGAGAATATACTCGGCAAGTGGCTCGAGACCTCTTGCTTTAGCAGCAGTTGCACGGGTCTTTTTCTTTTGCTTATATGGTCTGTAAAGGTCTTCAAGGGTAACAAGCTTTTCGGCAGCTTCGATCTTCGCCTTAAGTTCATCTGTAAGCTTACCCTGGTCATCAATAGACTGTAATACAGCCTGTTTTTTCTCTTCAAGGTTACGAAGATAATTTAAGCGTTCGAAAAGGTTTCGTAACTGTTCATCATTCAGAGAGCCGGTAGCCTCTTTTCTGTATCGGGAAATAAAAGGTATGGTATTTCCTTCGTCAATAAGCTTTACTGCGGCTTCTGTCTGCCAGTTTTTTACTCCGAGTTCCTCGGAAATAGTTGAAATGATATCCATCTTATTAAATCCTTAATTCCTTTTTTATTGATAAGAACAACTTTTTTCATTATAATAGAAAAATAAGAATTTGACAATTAAGAGGAAGTGTGAAAATGGAAACAAATTTTAAGGACTATAATAGTCCGATGTCAACAGCGTCTTTTGCGCTTGGAGTTGCTTCAGTAGTATGCCTGATCATACTGATGCTGCCATTTGCCTTGTGTCTTGGCGCATTGGCAATTATATTCGGTCTGTTGTCTAAAACAAAGGACTATTATTTTCATCATGCGAAGATAGGGTTGATATCCGGCACGGTATCAGTTGTGATCAATCTTATAGCAACTATCATTATTGTTTATCTTGTATTCTTTAATACCGGATTCAGAGAAAAATATATAGAGCCATTAATTAACAGTGTGACAGAAATTTATAATGATGAATTTCATGCTAAAAATGAATATGGCGACAGTGATGATATTTATTATGATGATGGTGATGACTTCTATTATGAAGAGGATAGTGATTACTATCCGGAAGAAGATTTTAATTATAATAATATGTATCCTTCAGATGGAAATGATGGATCATATTATCACTATTATTTCAAGGACGGCTGTCCTCCTTCGAACAGAGGACATGGCAGGGATTGCTTTTAAATCCTTGAAAGAGAAAGGAGTCTCTTATGGTTAATTCAATTACAGGGATGTATCAGGGAAACAGAGTTATTTACAATCCGGGAGAATCTACGGATGTAAAACAGGGTTATAAGTCGTCACCGGCAGAGTGTGAAACCTGTAAGAATCGTAAATATCAGGATGGTTCTGATGAAATGGTCTCGTATAAAACGGCAACCCATATTTCACCGGAGGCTTCGGCCTCGGCAGTGAGGGCACACGAGCAGGAGCATGTGTCAAATGCATATAAAGATGCTGCTAAGAATAACGGACAGGTTGTAAGAGCTTCTGTAAAAATAAAAACGGCAGTATGTCCTGAGTGCGGAAGAAGTTATGTTTCAGGTGGTCTTACGAGCACTCAGATAAAATATTATAATGAGGAGAATCCCTATCAGAAAGATCTGAAAATGCAGGACAGCATTAAATACACTGGAAATAATGTAGATGAAGCTGCCTGAAAATGATAGGCTTGAAATTAAATGAAAATTAAAAATTCCGTAAGTAAAGCTAAGAGTTCAAAAGAACTAAAAAAGGAAGCAAAGATCGCATTAACCGGAAACTATACGATCATGATAGTTTCAATATTAATTATAGGTGTGCTAAGTGCAGCAGCTAATGGACAGATAAGATTGTCATCATCATTACGTTCGACTGAAAATCTGTTGCTGTTGTTTTTTATAGCCGGACTTTCAATTATCTTTAGTATTATTATTTATATAGCATCATATTTTTTACAGTTCGGAATGATATATATGGCATTGAAGATATCAAGACATGAAAAGGCAAGGATCGAGGATTTGTTTTATGCTTTTACACATAGGCCTAAAAAGGTTTTGGCGATGTGCCTTCTTAAACTTCTGATATTTGCAGCAGGTTTTATCCCATATTTTATTTTTGCTGCGGTAGGAATGTTTTTGGCGCTTTTTCACAATGCTATGATCGCATTCTATGTTTTGTTGGGAATTGGAGCAACGATCACACTTGTTGTAGATTATTATTTTCTTTTAAGACTTATGCTATCCGTCTATATATTTATTGATAATACCGAACTTGGAGTTGTGGAGATATTGAAGAAGTCCGCATATTACATGAAAGGTAACGTAAGACGGGCTCTTTATCTGGGGGTAAGTTTTATAGGTCTCTATGTTTTGGGAATATTTACATGTTTCATAGGATTTTACTGGATAAGACCATATATGCATGTAACCTTCGCAGGATTTTATAATGATATAGTTCGTCCTGCAAAGCAAAAACCTGACTGGAGACCTTTTATCAGTTATGCCGGATAAAAATAAAATTTACAGTTGATTTTTTTTATTTAATGGATTATAGTTGTTTTAAGAAAACTAAAGAAAGTTCTTCAGGGCAGGGTGTAAATCCCTACCGGCGGTAAAGCCCGCGAGCATTAGCATGAACCGGTGAAATTCCGGTGCCGACAGTGAGCAGTTTTAACTGCGCAGTCTGGATGAGAGAAGAAATATCTGTTTATAATATTAAATGGATTTAAAGCCCTGTGTGTGATCACAGGGCTTTTCTTTGTTTAACAGAGATTATGTATAAGAAGAACTTTCCGAAATAAAGAATAATTCGGAGGATAAAAAATGTCATCTAATGAAACAAGAGCAGCAGCTGCTGCCGTAAGAAGAACAGATTCAAGAATTCGTAAAATGTGCGGAATAGCCATGCTTTCCGCGGTTGCCTATGTACTTATGTTTTTGGAATTTCCACTGCCGATGATCATTCCCTCATTTATAAAGATGGATTTCTCGGATTTACCGGCATTGATAGCATCTTTTGCATATGGACCACTGGCAGGTGTTGCAGTATGTCTTATTAAAAACATCATACACCTTCTTAATACACAGACAGGTGGTGTAGGAGAATTATCAAATTTCATACTTGGAGCAGCGTTTGTAGCTTCGGCCGGTCTTATTTATGGAAAAATGCATTCTAAAAAGGGAGCAGTTGCAGGCGCATTTATCGGATCACTTGCAATGGCTGTTATAAGTCTTTTTACAAATTACTATGTAGTTTATCCTATTTATACAGCGTTTATGCCTATGGAGGCGATTATAGGAGCTTACAAGGCTATCGTTCCCGCAGTGGATAATCTCTGGCAGTGCCTTTTGATATTTAACCTGCCGTTTACATTCTTTAAGGGAATGTGTTCAGTGTTGATCACTCTTTTAATATATAAACCGATTTCCAGAGTTTTGAAGGGATGATCAAATTGGGCTAACTTGCACAATTAAATACTAGAGCATATAATATAGACGCATACTGCACGTTTTTTACGTAGGTATGCGTTTTATTAATTAACATGTGAAAGGAAAACATGGATAAAATTTACGAATCATTTAAAGCGGAAGACACATTTGATATAGGGAAAAAAATGGGCGAGGCAGCGCAAAAGGGCGATGTTTATGCTCTGAAGGGTGATCTTGGAGTCGGAAAGACGGTTTTTACAAAGGGATTTGCTAAAGGCCTTGGGATAGAAGAGCATATAAGCTCTCCGACATTTACTATTTTGAATTCCTATGAGGACGGACGCATGCCATTTCATCACTTTGATGTCTATAGGATAGGTGATATAGAAGAAATGGATGAGATAGGTTATGAAGACTGTTTTTATGGGGATGGGGTAAGTCTGGTTGAATGGGCCGGAATAATAAAAGAGCTCATGCCGGAAAATACAGTTATTATTACAATAGAAAAGGATTTAGAGAAAGGTTTCGACTACAGAAAGATCTCAGTCGGAAGGAATTTGGAAGAATTATGAAATTACTTGCAATAGATACATCGGGGCTTGTAGCAACCGTTGCGATACTTGTGGATGACAGTATACTTGCGGAGTATTCTGTAAACTATAAAAAAACACATTCAGAAACACTTATGCCTATGATAAATGAAATTGTAAGCATAACGGAAACAGATATAAAGGAATTTGATGCAATAGCGATCGCGGGAGGCCCCGGTTCATTTACTGGCCTAAGGATTGGTTCTGCAACGGCAAAGGGTATTGCAGAGGTGTTGGATATTCCTATAGTAAGTGTTCCGACCGTAGATGCACTTGCATATAATCTTTGGGGAACATCAGATTATATAGTTCCAATGATGGATGCCAGAAGAAATCAGACTTATACAGGTATTTATGAAATAGATAAAGAAGGAAATCTTATAGCTGAATTGGAACAGTCAGCTATAAGTGTAGAAGAGCTTGCAAATAAGATAAATGAGCTTGGAAGACCTGTAGTTATGCTTGGAGATGGAGTTGATCGTTTTAAACCTGATATGGACGAACTTTTAACTGTGGAGCATCGTTACGCACCGGCCAGTATGAATCGCCAGAGGGCAGCGTCTGTTGCTATGCTTGGAGCTGCTTATTATAAAGAGGGAAAATATACCAGCGCTGCTGAACATGCACCGGAATATTTAAGAAAGTCCCAGGCTGAAAGAGAAAGGGAAAATAAGGAATGCTCGAAATCCGCACAATGAGAGAAGAGGATCTCCAAAAGGCTGCCGAGCTGGAAAAAGAATGCTTTGGGAGCGAAGCGTGGAAGGAGAAGGATTTAAGAGATTCACTTTCACTTGACTATGCCTTATATCTTGTTGCATCTGAAAAAGACCAGATTATAGCTATGGCAGGACTAAGAAATATGTGTGGGGATGCCGATATAACTAACGTAGCGGTATCATCTGAATTTAGAAGAAAAGGAATTGCCGTTGAGATTCTTAAGGAATTGATGAAGGGCGGAGAAAAAATGGGAGTTGAAAATTACACGCTTGAAGTAAGAACCCAAAATACGGCAGCAATAAGCCTTTACGAAAAACTTGGATTTGTGAGAGAAGGCTTAAGGAAAAATTTTTATGAGAATCCGCGGGATGATGCGCTCATCATGTGGAAACGGAAAGAGGTTTAATGTTAGATGTTTGTCTTTTAGGCTCGGGTGGAATGATGCCATTGCCATACAGATGGCTTACATCACTTCTGCTCAGGTTTAATGGAAATAATATATTGATAGACTGTGGAGAGGGCACGCAGGTCGCTCTTAAAAAGAAAGGCTGGAGTCCTAAGCCAGTCGGGATGATCCTGTTCACACATTTTCATGCTGATCACATAAGCGGACTTCCGGGATTTCTTTTAACACTTGGTAATGCTGAAAGAACAGAACCACTGCTTTTGGTTGGACCCAAGGGACTTGAAAGAGTTGTGAAATCGCTATTGGTGATCGCACCGGAACTTCCATTTGAAATTAAATATATGGAACTTGAAGGCGACTGTGAATTTAAATGGGAAGGCTACAGGGTCAAGGCTTTTAAGGTTAATCATAATATAACCTGCTATGGATATTCGGTAAATATAGACAGGGCAGGAAAGTTTAATGCAGAAAAAGCCAGGGCAGAAAATATCCCGTTAAAGTTTTGGAACCGTCTTCAGAAGGGTGAAAAAATCACCGATGATGATGGGAAAATCTATACTCCCGATATGGTTATGGGAGAAGTCAGAAAAGGTATAAAGGTCACATATACGACAGATACGCGGCCGACAGAATCAATAGTAGAAAATGCCTGTGATTCCGCTCTCTTTATTTGTGAAGGAATGTATGGCGAGAAAGAAAAGATAGGCAAGGCAAAAGAGCATAAGCACATGATGTTTACCGAGGCGGCTGATATGGCCAGAAGAGCTAAGGTTAAGGAACTCTGGCTTACACATTATAGCCCGTCGCTGGTAAATCCGAAAGAGTTTATAGGAGAGGCGCAAAAAATATTTGCACGTACCAAACCCGGTAAGGATGGAAAGACGGTGGAGCTTAAATATGAAGACGAATAAAAAAATGGTTACCTTGTTACTTGCAATGGCTATCGTGGTTGTAATTATTGTTATAGTCTTTTTCAAAACGGCTAATTCAAAGAATTATAATGAAGGAGATGTTGCTCTTTCAAAGACTCAGTCTGTAATACTGGAGCACAATCTTGATATTGACTATCCGCAAAGTCCAAGAGCAGTGGTGAAGTATTATGCGGAATTGAGCCAGTGTATGTATGATACTCAAAATACTGAAAAGGATGTTGCAGATCTGGCTGTTCAGTCAAGAAAGCTTTTTGACAATGAGCTTTATATGCAGCAGACAGACGAACAGTATCTTACTGACCTTAAATCAACCATAAAAAAATTTACCGGAGAGAAAAGACGTATTGTAAGCTTTACAGTTTCATCTTCAACAGATGTAGAATATTATACTCTGGACAGTGGGGATGATATGGCATCACTTTATTGTATTTATACCCTTCAAAAGGGTTCACTTAATTATAGTGATAACGAAGAATATATTTTAAGAAAGGACAGCAGCGGCCATTGGAGAATTTTAGGATGGCAGGCTGCAATTGATAACAGCAATTCAGATGGAAGTAAATAAAAAAGATATATATATACTCGGTATTGAAAGTTCCTGTGATGAAACAGCAGCCAGTGTTGTTAAAAATGGAAGAGAAGTTCTTTCAAATATAATTTCATCACAGATAGCAATTCATACGCTATATGGAGGTGTAGTTCCGGAAATAGCATCAAGAAAACATATAGAAAAAATAAACCAGGTTGTTCATGCGGCGCTTGAAGAAGCATCAATGAAAATAGAAGATATGGATGCGATAGCAGTTACTGCAGGACCGGGTCTTATAGGACCTTTACTTACAGGCGTTTCTTTTGCAAAGGGTTTATCATTTGCATCAGGAGTTCCGTTAGTAGGGGTACATCATATAGAAGGACATATTTCAGCAAATTATATAGAGAATAAAGAACTTGAACCGGAATTTATATGCCTTGTGGTTTCAGGAGGACATACTCATCTTGTACGTGTCGTTGATTACGGTAAATACGAAATTCTCGGTGCTACTCAGGACGATGCGGCGGGCGAAGCTTTTGATAAAGTAGCGCGATCGATAGGGCTTGGATATCCGGGTGGTCCTAAAATTGATAAGGTTGCAAAAGAGGGTAATCCTGATGCAATAAAATTTCCCAGAGCGCATGTAGCAGCCGGAGAATATGATTTTTCATTCAGTGGTCTGAAAAGTGCGGTACTCAATTATCTTAATTCAATGGAAATGAAGAAAGAAAAGATAGTTACAGAAGATGTTGCAGCTTCGTTCCAAAAGGCAGTTGTAGATGTTCTGGTTGCAAATGCCATGGCTGCTGTTGATAAATATGGAGAAAAGAAATTTGCACTCGCGGGTGGAGTTGCTTCAAATTCAGCACTTAGAGCAGCAATGGAGAAAGCATGTGCTGAAAGAGGAATTGAGTTTTACAGACCATCACCGATTCTTTGCACTGATAATGCTGCAATGATAGGAGCTGCTGGTTACTATGATTTCATTAAGGGGAAAAGAGCCGGATTGGATTTGAATGCAAAGGCAAATCTGAAGATCTGTTAAAGAAGGGAGCAGTCATCAATGAAGACAAATGCTATAGTACTTGCTGGAGGCAGAGGCCGACGAATGGGAAGCAGCATGCCAAAGCAGTATATGGATCTTGCTGGAAGACCGGTTATATATTATTCACTAAAGGCATTTGAAGAATCTTTTATTGATAATGTTATACTGGTTTGTACAGAGGGGGATGAAGATTATTGCCGCAAAGAGATTGTAATAAAATACGGTCTCAGTAAGGTAAATAAAATAATAGCCGGAGGAAAAGAGCGTTACGATTCTGTAATGAAGGGCTTAAGTGTATCAGGCGGCTGCGATTATGTTTATATTCATGATGGTGCAAGGCCTTTAGTCAGCCAGTATATTCTTGAGCGCTGTCAGCACTATGTAGAAAAATATGATGCTGCTGTGGCAGCGGCACCGGCGAGCGATACGATCAAAATAGAAGACGGAAACGGCTTTATAAAATCAACACCGGACAGGTCTCTTGTATGGCTTATGCAGACACCACAGGTTTTTTCGTATAGCCTGGTTAAGAATGCATATGAAAAACTTGCAGAATCTGAAGAACGACTTAAAAATGCAGGAGTATCTGTAACAGATGATACAATGGTCGTAAAAATGTTTGGAGGAGTGGATGCAAAACTTGTAGAAAACAAGGATTGCAATATAAAAATAACAACTCCGCAGGATATGATCATAGCGGAAGCAATTATGAAAACAAGAGAGATGGTCTGATCATTCAGACCATCTCTTTATTTATAGTTTTTTAACAAATTTGAAAACTGCCGGGACATATATTATAATAGCAAATTGTGACGCATTATATTACGGTGGATAAAGATATGAGAAAAATAAAAGATGAGTCATCGGTTAAGGCATTAAAGGCCGGAGCATGGTACACGGTGGCTTCTTTCTTAAAAAAAGGAATAAGTTTTGCAACAACGCCTATATTTGCCAGACTTCTTACAAAAGGAGAATTTGGCTCATACAGTAACTTTACTGTCTGGCTCTCGATATGTGCGGTGGTATGCACATTAAATTTGAAGAGCTCAGTATTTAAGGCGAGATATGACTATGAAGATGATTTTGATGGATATTTATCATCTATAGCATTCCTGGGAACTGTAACAACAGCAATATTCTATGCTATTGTAATCTGCTTTCAGGATTTTTTCGTTAATCTATTAAAAATAGATATGATATACCTGCACGTTATGTTCATAGAGCTGATGTTTGCACCATCATTGGATATATTGCAGGCAAAACACAGAATAATGCAGGAATATAAAGTGCAGGTTGCGATATCTATATTTGAATCGCTTTCATGTACATTTGGTTCAGTAGCAATGGTATATTTATGCAAGGATAAGCTTTTCGGCAGGATAGTCGGTGGGGAAGTTCCGGATATACTTATTTATATCGTTGTATTTGTATTTCTTCTTATAAGAGGCAGGAAAGTGATTGCTCCGGAGTATTGGAAATATGCAGCAGCATACTCTGTTCCTGTCATACCACACTTATTGTCAAATATCATACTTGGATCTTCTGATAAGGTAATGATAAGGAATATGATTGGAACAGAGGCTAACGGATGTTATTCTTTGGCATATTCGTGCGGACTGATCGTTTCAACGCTTATGTCGACATTCAATCAGGCTATGACACCATGGCTATATCAGAAACTTCACGGTGAGCAGGAGGATTCGATAAAAAAAGTCAACAGGCTATATATCGTTTCATTTGTGATAATTGTTATCGCTTCAATACTGCTTGCGCCTGAATTGATGTGGATCCTTGGAGGAGAGAAGTATGCCGGTGTAGAATATATAATTCCTCCTATAATGCTGGGGTATGGATTTAAATTTGCATATACCGGATATGTCAATCTTGAGCAATATCATAAAAAAACCGGAATAGTTTCAGTAGGTACACTTATAGCGGCAGCATTTAATATTGTCACAAATTTCATTTTCCTCCCGATATTTGGCTATGCAGCAGCAGCCTACACTACAATGACAGGATTTATGATGCTTTTGTTATTACATTATGTTATTAGTAAAAAATATGGTTTTACGAGAATCTATGATAACAGATTTACTTTTATAGTTATGCTGGCTATGATGGTAATTGGTCTGATGCTGCAGGCTATATATCCTTTTATGGTATTAAGGTGGGTGTTGGCAGCTGCACTAGGTGTTACGGCATTGTATGAAATTTACAAATTAAAGAAAAAGTATTTATAAGAGAAGGGAAAGTTAAAATGCGTTCCGTAAATATAATAATGTATCATTATGTAAGAGATCTGGTTCATTCAAGATATCCTGAAATTAAGGGACTTGGTTTGGATGAATTCGTAAAGCAGGTAGCATTCTTAAAGGAAAACTTTAATATTATAAGTATGGAAGAACTTACAGAGGCATCAGCAGCGGGAACATCACTTCCGGAACGTTCAGCTGTACTTACTTTTGATGATGGCTATTCGGATCATTTTATGAATGTTTTTCCAGTGCTCAAGAACTTTGGAGTGACAGGTTCATTTTATATACCGGGGGAAGCAGTTAGAGAACACAAACTTCTTGCGGTGAATAAAATTCATTTTATACTTGCCTCAACAAATATTAAAGAACTTAAGGCAGAAATTATATCTCTTATGGATGAATACAGAGGAAGAGAATTTGATTTTCCGGATACGGAAAGCCTTATAAATGAATATCAGAAAGCCGGACGTTATGACAATGAAGAGACAGTATTTGTAAAGAAAATGCTTCAGACAGTTTTGCCTGAAAGACTTAGAAATATTATTTGTGACAGACTTTTTGAAAAATATGTTGGAGTAAAAGAAGACGCATTCAGCCGCGAGCTTTATCTGAATGAATATCAGATAAAGTGTATGAGAGAAGCTGGAATGCACATCGGAGCACATGGATATGCCCATTATTGGCTTGGAAATCTTGATAAAGAAAAGATGATAGAAGATGTGAATAAAGGACTGGAAGTGATAGAGCCCTATATAGATCGTAATAACTGGGTTATGAATTATCCGTATGGCTCCTACAATCAGGAGACAGTTGATTATATAAAATCTATCGGATGCAGTATGGCAATTGCAACAAAGGTTGGAGTATGTGATCTGGATTCAGATGATCTTTATGCGCTGCCAAGACTTAATACAAATGATTTTCCACCAAAGAGTGAAACTTATAAGACCTTCGCTGATTAAAGCGAAGGTCTTTTATAATCACCTCTGTCAAAATTTGGACGATCCTGATCTCCATCGCCTTTACATATGGTAACATCGGTTCCTATATCGAAAAATCCTGCAATATCCTTATTTTCCTGTACAAAGGGTTCAAAATAGTTGGGAATAATATTGTCATCACCCTCATCATATATATTGCAAAATCCGGCAGCCTTGACTGTATCTGCGTCAAAACCATATCCGTAGAAATCAATATATTCGTAATTATTATCTCTAAGAATATTATCAAAAAAAGTTCCAAGTCCGGAAATTACGGTTTTATCACCGATATAGTCAATAATACGAAGAACGTGTGAACCATTTGCTTCTACGTCTCTCGTTACCATTACGGCAGAAGCTGCTTCTCCCTTTTTACAGAGAGTATAAACCTGGTATTCATACCAGGGGTGATCAAAATATCTATGCTTTAGGAACCAGTTATCCTTATAGGGAATTGCATCTATTGCTTCGATATTGATTTTTTCCTTAACTTCATCTATGCTGCAGGCTTTTTCTGCAATTGAATCATCAGACAGACTGCAGACAGGAGATGACTTTGAATTTATTATTGCTATCTTAAAATCAGAAATTTCAGGATTTAGCTTATAAAAATGATCAAGTCTTACAATTTCTTTTTTAAAACGACTGCCTACTATCATTGTGGTATTGATATTTTGTCCTACTCCGAGGTTATATCTGAAATCAGTAAGCTGATCAGTACGTTTTCTAATCTCCGTACCCAAAAGAGGGTAGTTTCCATCTCCGGCATTAGCCTTCCATATGCTTCCCCAAAGGTCTCTTTTTTTCTTATCCAGTGCACTGAAAAGGAGGCCACGTATACCCTGAATGGTATTAGTAGCCCGATCGAGTGCAATAACAAAATTTACCTGGCCATTAATAAGAAATTCATATTCAAAATATTTTCTGTTTCTAGACATAAGATGACCGGAAGACCAATACTTATCTATAAAAGCCATTATTGCGTCTATGTCGTCAGGATTGGCGAGCCTTACGCAATATTTTTCATCAAATTTACTCATGAAGAAGCCTTTCTGTCTAAAAGCTTTTGAACAAGATCGCAAATACTGTCGAAATTATTGAGAGTTTCCGGAAGTACGTCATCAGCTTCGAATTCTACATCATATTCTTCAGTTATTGCTGCAAGTATTGAAAGAACAGCATAGGAATCGAGTATACCGTCATCAATTAAAGATTTTTCATTTAAGAAATCAACAGTGGGACATGTATTTTCAAGTAATTTTAAAAGTTCATCACGCATTTTAGTATCCTTTCAAAAAGAGGTTAATTATTTTCCTTCTCCTCCAGAAGCTTACGGTTTAGCTTACCGTTAGGAAGCTGTGGGAGAGAGTCAACTTTATTGGCGACAGTAGGGATCATATAAGGAGGAAGCTTTGAACTGAGTGCTGCCATAATTTCCTTAGGAGCTAAATCGCCTATATAAAATAGAATAAGCGCATCCCTGACTTTGTTGTGAACGCAACAACATGCAGTAATCTTGTCAACTGATTCAACAGCTGATTCGATCTCGCCTAACTCTATTCGTTTACCCATATGTTTGACCTGATAGTCGATCCGTCCGGAGAAGATCAGATTGCCCTCTTTATCCCAATAAGCAAGATCACCGGTACGGTACATTTTTTCGTTGTAGCCGAGTTCGTTTGGAAGATCAACGAAGGCAGCATCAGTTTTTTCTTTATTGTTATAATATCCGGCAGCAAGGCAGCTTCCATAGACGCAGATCTCACCTTTACGTCCTGCCTCCTCGCAGGATATTATCTCATCTTCATCCATAAGGAAAAGACCGGTATTTTTGTAGGCCTTACCAATTGGAATGATATTTTCGTATTCTTTATTATTATCTACTTTATAGTAGCTGCACGACCCTGTTATTTCTGAAGGACCGTAAAGCTGCCAGAAGTTTATATCTGGATAGAAACTCTTCCAATATTCAAACACACTTAGTTGCATACTTTCTCCCGAAAATGTGAGAGTACGCAATGCAGAGGGGCGAATCTTACCAAGTGCCTTGAATTGTGCCACTATGCGGTAAACGGTTGGCACCCACATGCAGTAACTGATCTTTTTATCCTCCATATATTGAAGAAGCTTAAGAGGAAAAGTGAAGTACTTAGTTGGGATAATGCACAATTCTGCTCCGGATGCCAGTGTCATATAAAGATCCTTAAGTGACATATCAGCATAAAAAGGAGTCTGATTACCGCATACATCATCCTGAAGCATACCTATTTCATCCATATAATGGCTTATATAGTCCATAACACTTCTGTGTCGGACTGCTACACCCTTTGGAACACCTGTAGATCCTGAAGTGAAAATAATATACATGAGATCAGTATCAATAATGCTGTCTTTGTTTGAGTCAATTTCATCTGAGTCAGCTTTACCGGATGATTTATCCAAAAGATCTTCATAGATAAGAAATTCTCCGTTATAGCCGGTTTTTATAAGCTTTTCGCTTTCGTTCCTGCTTGTGATTATAATATACTCGCCTAAAGTAGTGAGTATATTATTCAGCCTTTCGATAGGCGTTGAAATATCTATAGGTACATAAAAACAAGCGCTGTAAAGGCTGGCATAAATACTTACAACATGTTTTATAGATTTGTCCATGAAAATAACAACAGGAATGTTTCTTCTATAAGAAGATGAGTTTATAATACCATATGAAAGTTCTCTGGATCTGTTTCGAAGATCTGCCCATGTGATTTGCTCATTTTCTTCTGAAACTGCAATCTTAGATGGAAGATTAACAGCGTTTTCCTCTAAATAATCAAGAACAGAAATTTTTCTATACATCTCTTTTATTTGTTGCTCCATATTTTTGATATATTAATGTAATAACACCTTGCATATCTTAACAATTATTCCATTGCGTTGTCAAGGATACGGGCTTATTTATAAGGGTTTTAACAAAATAAGAAAGGTTGGTGGTGACACCTTGTAGTAAGTATATTTATAATTTATATAAATCTATAATAGAAGAAATGATAAATATATACTGTAAATGAGTAAATAAATTTAGATACACAAAATGTGTTGTGAGCCATACTACATAATCTGCGATAAACAAATATTTAAGTAATTTAAGAATAAAATATACAATAAATTCTTAATATAAAATAAAACATATTTATCAAAAAACGTAGACCACGAGTGGAAAATAGAAAAAATAGATGGCTAAAAGCTTAGAAAATAGCGGTGTTTAGAGCATAAGACAAAAAAACAAAAATTTTTTTAAAAAGTTGTTGACAAGAAGTCCAAGAGTTGGTATTATTATACCTGCGCCACGCAAGAGCGCAAAAAACAAAAGCCCTGAAAGCTTGATAAATAAAGCGTTTAGAGCAATGTGGAGAGGTATCGAAGCGGTCATAACGAGGCGGTCTTGAAAACCGTTTGGCGGCAACGCCACATGGGTTC